>JBMOHI010000082.1:0-7979 GCA_049317925.1 Terrimicrobiaceae bacterium | reverse complement strand
CCAGGAAACGCAAGTGCCGCGCAACGCGGGCCTGAACAGTCAGCCGTGGAGCCTTCGGACGGTTCCCTTGCAGGTTGATAGCGATGGCGGAACTCTTGTTCTGGCCGGCTCGCAGATGTTGTTTACGGATGCGACTCTGCTTGGCCGGGCCGGCGGACCGACCGCGGTAGGCGGAACTCTGGAAGTGTCCTCCGGACGGCCTGAGGATCCGCTCCAACGATTCGGCAGCGATATCAATCTCGTCGTGGCGCAAACCAATGATTCCTTTCCCCGTGGGACCGACAAGACCGGCATCGGCCGCCCCATCCGCGATCATCTCGGAGTCCTGGTGCCCCAGATGGGATACTTCGCGGCCGACGATTTCCTAGCGGGCGGGTTTGACTCATTGGATCTGGGCATGTCCCAGGGTGCGGCAGGCACCGCCCGGGGAGGAAATGTCCAATTCTACGGACCGGTCAAGATCGAGGCGAGAGGATCCCTGCGGGTGGCCAGCGGAGGGATCATCCGGGCCGATTCGGCGGTTTCTCTCAAAGCTCCGTACATCGCCGTTGGACAGATCTTCCGGGCTCCGGTTAATCCGGTGGAAAATCTGGAAAACCCCTTTTATCCGTTCCAAAAATTTGAAAATGGCGGCCCGGGTCCCGAGTCCGTTCTGCCCGAGTTCGGCCCGGGCAGCCTGACCCTGACGGCCGATGTGATCGATGTGGGAACGTTGGTGTTGAAAAACATTGGCCAAGCCTCGTTCTCCGCGCCGGGAGGCGATATTCGTGGCAATGGAACCTTGAGTATTGCCGGAGATCTGACTCTCAACGCCGCCCAGATTTACCCAACCACGTACTCGGCCTTCAATATCTTCGCCTATGATCACGCGGGAGTGCAGGGCTCGGTGACGGTCAAGCGTTCCGGCCAGGCGGCGGCTCCGCTCTCGGCTGCTGGAAGCCTCAACATCTATGCCTCCATCATCAACCAAGGTGGCGTTCTGCTCGCTCCTTTCGGTTCGATCACACTGGGCTGGGATGGCACCGACCTGGACCCCACCGATCCCAATGTCTTCGGGCCCGTCAATCCGGCAGCGCTCGATGGAAACACGCCGGTCGCCAAAAAAGTAACTCTCAAATCCGGCAGCCTCACCTCGGTAGCCGGGATCGATTACTCCTCCGACCAGGGCCTCTTGATTCCGTTCGGTAACAGCCCTGACGGGTTGTCAGTCATTGATCCCCGCGGAGTCAACGTGACAGCCTCCGGCTTGCCGCAGAAAAGCATAGCCGTCGCTGGAAACAATGTGGTCACAGAGGAAAATTCCCTCATCGACATCCGGGGCGGAGGAGATCTTTTCGCCACCCAGTGGATTCCGGGAATCGGCGGTCAGGTCGATCTTCTCGGAAGTGCCTCAGGGGATTGGTCGGCGACCACCGATTACGCTGCGGGCGATCTGGTTACGTCGGGAGGCGAAACCTGGTCGGCCCGCGTGGCCATCAACGTGGCGGACTTTGCCAGCGGTCAAGGTCCCACTCCCTCGGTCAGCAAATATTGGACACGAGTCGCCGAATCCTACGCCGTGGTGCCGGGCTACGGATCACGCATTGCTCCGCATGCACCTTTCAACACCGGCATCAACGCCACCAGTCTGGGTGGAGACCCGGGTTACATCAGCACGAATCTCCGCGTGGGAGACCGGGTCTATCTCGATGGAGGATCTGGGCTTCCGGCCGGGGAGTACACGTTACTTCCCCGCCGTTACGCGCTGTTGCCGGGGGCGTTTCTCGTGACGCCGCAGGATTCCGGACCTGTCGGGACTTATTCTGTCGCGGAAGGAACAACCTTCGTCACTGGCTACCAACTCAACGGACTGAACCGTCCCTCGACTCTCTCGCCTCTGCGTGATCGTTTTGAAGTGGCGCCGGCGAGAGTGGTGGCCAACCGCGCGGAATACGCGACCTATGGACTCAACTCCTTCCTCACTGCCGCCGCTGTGCGGTTGGACCTGACGGAAGTTCAGCGACTTCCCATCGATTCCGGTTACCTGCTCCTCCATGGCAATTCCGGTCTGAACCTGGCCGGACGGGTGCTCTCTCCGGCGCCGGAGGGCGGACGGGGCGCTCTAATCGATATCAGCAGTTTCGCGGACATCACCATCGTTGGCCCCGGCCAGAGTGCCAAAGGCAATGCGGTGTTAAATGCCGAAACCTTGAGCGGGTTTGGGGCCGAAAGCCTCCTTATTGGCGGTATCCGCCGTTCCAACCTCCTCGGTACTTCGGTGGAAGTCCGCACCTCCAGGCTTGTGCTGAACAATGCCGGAGCGCCGCTAACCGGGCCCGAAATCACGCTGGTCTCCCAACGTGAACTCACCCTGGCCCCTGGTTCCCAACTGCTGGTCTCGGGTAGGAAAACCGAACCATCCGATGCCCTGCGCATCGATGGCAATGGTGTGGCCATCCGTGTCAGTGCGGATGAGACCGCCTCCATTCATCGTTCGAACGTCACTGGCTCCAACCTGCCTCTGCTGACTATTGGCTCCGGCGCTCAGATCGAAGGCCCGTCGCTCACACTGGATTCCTCCTACGGATTCAACCTTGCCTCTGACGCCAGAATCGATGCCAGAACCCTGACCTTGGGAGCGGGACAAATCAGCCTGCTCCTCGCAGGACCGACCGCCTTAACCGGGCAGATCACCAACCCCCAACTCGTCCTGACAGGCAACGTTCTTCAGGATGTCCAATCCGTCTCGAGCCTCAGCTTGCTGGCCTACCAGACTTCGATCGATCTCTACGGTCCCGGCACTTTCGGCGGAGCGGGGCTGAAATATCTCTCGTTGGTGGCCCCGGAAATCCGCGGCTTTAATCAGGGCGGGGGTTCAACAACCTTCACCGCTGGCGACGTTTTCCTTTCCAACGCGCGAGGAGTCACGCCTCCAGGCCCTTCTGCCGCCCCCGCCGGATCGCTCATTTTCGATACGAACACTGTGACCATTGGCGGCGGAAACCTGAACGTTTCCCAATATGAAAATCTGATTCTCAATGCCGCCGGAGGAGTGAGCCTTGAGGGAACCGGAGGCCTCTTCGCCCAGCGGAACATGACCATCAACACGCCGCTGGTGGTGGCCGCCCAAGGCGCCCGGCAAAATCTTGCAGCCGGAGGAACCCTGGACCTGAACAAGACCGGGGGATCCGCCGCAGTGCTGGGCGGTCTGGGCGCATCCCTCACCCTCCGCGGCACCAGTGTGGGTGTTCTCTCGGACATTCTTCTGCCCAGTGGCCTGCTGGAAATCCGTGCCACCGGACCGGGCGGCGATGTGCTGGTGGGCGGCAACATCGACCTCTCGGGACGAGCGACGAAATTTTACGATCTCTCGCGTTACACCGATGGCGGAGAACTTCGCTTGATTTCGGAATCGGGCGATGTCTCGCTGTTGGCCGACAGTTCCGTCTCAGTGGCGGCGGACGCAGGCGGCGGCAATGCCGGAAAAATCGCTGTGCAGGCCGTACAGGGACAATTCTCGGCCCTGGGCGAGTTCCTCGGGCAAGCCGGGGTGGACGGCAAAGGCGGATTGTTTGAACTCGACACGCTTCAACTCGCCTCCCTCGATGTGTTGCGGGATTTGCTCAATGCGGGGGGATTCACTGAGTCGCGCAACCTCCGGGTCCGCACGGGCAATCTGACGGTCGCCGGCACAACCGTGACGCGCAATTACACGCTCGCGGCCGACGGCGGCAATATCGACGTGACCGGCGTCATCGATGCCAGCGGCCTGACTGGCGGCAATATCTCTTTGATCGCCCGAGGCAATGTCACGCTCCAGAATGGCTCCATCCTGACCGTGGCCGCAGAGGAGTTTAGCAATGCCGGCAAAGGCGGGACCGTGACTCTTGAAGCCGGCAGCCAACTTAATGGGGCCGTCAACCCCGCCGGATTTGTCGATATCCAAACCGGAAGCCTCATTGATCTTTCCGTGGCGGAATTCGTCGCCGGCGAATACACCACGCCAGGTTCCAGCGCGTTCCAAGGCCAGTTCCAGGGAACCCTGCATATCCGCGCTCCGCGTAATGCCGCCCAAACCGACCTGCAGGTTAACCCAATCAACGGCACGATTGTTGGAGCCTCCAACATCGCCATCGAAGGCTATCGTTTGTATGATCTGACCGATTCCGGCGGAATTCTTAATACCACCTTGCGGGCCCAAATCTCAACCGACGGCCAGACTTTCATGGGCGCAGCGGGAACAACGACCGCCGGATACACGGCCATGGTCAATCGCCTGCTGGCCAACAATGCCGGCCTCTCATCGGTGGCCGTCATCACCCCGGGTGCGGAACTGATCAACTCGGCGGCACCGGCCGTCCTCAATTACAACCTCAATACCATCGGCAGCACGATCAACGTCGCCACCACAGACGGAGCCGTGTACTTCCCGGCGGGCACTCCTGGCACGACCACCATCCGTTCAACTGTGGCCGGCACCATCACCTCGGCCTCCGGTGTGGTGACAACCCTCGCAGCCAATACCAATACCGCCATCGCAGCCGGAAGTTCGGTGAGACTCAATCTGGCGGGGACCATTTCTTACGCCAGCGGCGCAGGTGGGCCCATCGCAATCGGCCTCACGCCCGGCTCGGCCTACACGACCAGCAACACCGGAGTGGCCGGATCGGTCTCGGCGCGCGGCAGCCTCGTTACCCTCAACACGGCGAACACCAGTTCGATCGCACTCACCGCCGGCACGCGGGTGAATTTCCCCACCGGCACTCCTGGCACAAGCCGGATTCGCTCCAATGTCGCGGGCACCATCACTTCAGCCACAGGAGTCGTAACCGTCCTGGCTGCCAACACCAACACCGCCATCGCGGCAGGGAGTTATGTAACCCTCAATTCGGCCGGCACCATCACGTCAACCGTTGTCTCCGGCGGAGCGATTCCCGTCGCGCTCGCTTCAGGCAGCTTTACCACCAGCGGCCCGATCACAGCCACCCCGGCTTCGGGAGATCTCACCCTTGGCTTGGCCAATACGGCGGGAAATACCAACATCGAAGCGCGGTCGGCCGCCGACTGGGATTTCTCCACCTTCCGCTTCGGGCCCCGGCGTGCCCCTGGCTTCCTCACCCTGCGCGCCAGAGGCAACATTGCTTTCAACAACACGCTTAGTGATGGCTTTACCCCGCTTGCTTCAACTTCTGAATCCGGCAATTCGACCATGTGGCTGGCCAATCTCACGCCGATTGACACCGATGGGCTGGGGCAACTTTACCGCCCGATTAACTTGCAATCCTGGTCGTTTAAGGTCACCGCCGGTTCGGATTTAGCTGCGGTCAATTCCGCCGCCACTCTGAACCTTGGCACACCGGGAGTAACGGGGTCCATCTTTGTGGGTGAATTCTACGCCCCCGTGCCGAACAGCCTGACCGGGGCACCCAGTCCCGCGGTGGGCGATAACGGTCTGACCTCCAACTCCATTCGCATTTCAACCGATGCGACAGATCGGGGAACCCGCTTTGAAGTGATTCGCAACGGCACCGGATCGATTACCCTCAATGCCGCCCGCGACGTGCAGTTGCGAAATCAATTCGCCACGGTTTACACCGCGGGCGTGCGCCTCCCGAATCCACAGAATCTTTTTGGCATAAACGATTTCCGCACTCCGGATTTTCCAGGCAGCACGGCCAACCATCCCAACCAGGGCGGCTTGGGAGCGGTTCAGCAGCTTTACGGTCCCACCGCAAATTTCGGAGCGGGAACGCGGCGCATTCCGCAGTATTCCATGGCGGGAGGCCAAGTTTCCCTTGCGGCCGGACAGGACATCGGACGTTACTCGCGCGTCGCGATCGGCGGAACACCGACTATTGTGAAGGACTCTTCCCGCCAGCTCCCCGGCAACTGGCTCTACCGCCGCGGATACGTGGATCCGGACACCGGGCTTTTCGGCGCTCAAGTCGTGCCGACCACAATTGTCAACGATCCCTCTGCCTCGACCACATGGTGGATTGACTACAGCAATTTCTTTGAGGGCATCGGTGCCCTTGGCGGCGGCGATGTTTCGGTCGTGGCGGGACGCAATATCGAGAACATTGACGCGTTCACCCCCACCAACGCCCGCATGGCTGGTCGCGACGCCCTGGGCAACAATATCGCGCCCAATGCCGATCTGCTGCTTGAACTGGGCGGTGGCGACCTCAACATTGTCGCGGGAAACAACATCGACGGGGGGGTATACTATGTGGAACGCGGCGAGGGACTTCTCCGCGCCGGAGGGGAAATCACGACGAACGAGGCCCGATCTCCTTCCTTTGGCTACCTCAAGAATTCGTCCGTGCGCGACACAGCGGAATCGATGCGCTGGCTGCCCACCACCCTCTACCTGGGCAAAGGCTCCTTTGATGTCACCGCGTCGGGGAATGTCTTGCTTGGTCCGGTGGTCAATGCCTTCCTCATGCCGCAGGGCCTCAACAACAAGTTCTGGTACAAGACCTACTTCAACACCTACGGGGAGGATTCCTCGGTCAGCGTCACTTCCATTCAAGGTGATGTCACTCATCGTATGGCGGTGTTGACCTCCGGCGGTGCCAGCGTTTCCCCGCTCTCACTTTGGCTCAGCACCCAGAACATCAACATACCCGGAACAAGCGCAGCCTCCACATCCAGCGCTGCATTCTTCCAGCCCTGGAATCGCCTGAGCGAAACCAGCGTGACCGAGTTTGCCTCCATCTTCTCCATTTTGCCGCCTAAGCTTTATTCCACCAGCATCTCGGGCGACATTAACCTTGTCGGAGACATGAGTCTGTTCCCCTCCCCCACCGGCACACTGGAGTTGGCGGCGGCCGGCAGCATCAATGCCCTGCAACCCGTGGGTCTGACCTCCGACGGTCGCACCGCTTACATCAACGGCTCGATCAATGTTTCCGATGCCGACCCGAACAGTCTTTACGGAATCACGTCGCCCTTTGCCGCCTTCACGACTTCGAAAACCGTGGCTACCTTGAGAACCTCTCAATCCGGCTTCCTCTCGACGTTCAGGAACAGCTTTACCGAATCGGGATCGTTCATCGCCGAAGAAGCCGGCATCAGCCGGAAGCAGGCCCGTCATGCCCAATCGGTCCTGCATGCGGCGGACCTGGAGCCCGTGCGGCTTTATGCCAATCTGGGGGATATCTCGGGATTGACGCTCTTCACCCCCAAGGCCGCCCAGATCGTCGCCGGGGCTGACATCACCGACATTGCGTTCTATCTACAAAATGCCACGCCGGACAGCGTCTCAATCGTTTCGGCCGGGCAGGATCTCATCCCTTTCAGCGAAAATTCCGCTTTGCGAACGATTGCCAACCAGGGGACAAACTTCATTCCGGGTAACGGACGAGTGCGGGAGGACGGAAGCCTCACCTCGGCCCTGCAGGGCGACATTCAAATCAGCGGCGAGGGCGTTTTGGAGGTGCTGGCGGGCCGGAACATTGATCTCGGCACCTCGGAAGGATTCTCGGACGGGACCGGAGCCGGAATCACCAGCATCGGACGCTCGCGCAATCCTTTCCTTCCGTTCGATGGGGCGAGGGTTATCGTTCTGGCTGGCATCACCGGACCCGACGATGGGGCTGCCCTGGGCTTGCGCGGCAGCAGTCTTGATTTTGACGGCTTTATCGACCAATTCAGCGCAGGCGGGGTGGCCGGTCTTGCCGGGGCCAACCAGGATCTCCTCGACTTGCTGGAAGACTTCGAAAGCCTGACTCCCGAACAGCAGGCCATTGCCGCTCTGGATGTGTTTTTCCTCCAGTTGCGCCAGGCTGCGGCAGACTTCAACACGACCGGAAGTTATGAGGCCGGATATAACGCCATTGCGACCTTGTTCGGAGCATCCAGTCCCGCCGGGGAGATTTTCACCCGCACCAGGGACATTCGTACGACCAGCGGGGGCGGGATCACGATCGGGGCGCCGGGTGGGGGCATGACCATGGCTTCGACGCTCCCCACTGCCAGCCTGACTCCGCCAGGAGTGG
>JBMOHI010000081.1:0-8092 GCA_049317925.1 Terrimicrobiaceae bacterium | reverse complement strand
GATTCGAAACCCTGGTCGAGGCCGGTTATGCCCCTGAGATGGCCTACTTCGAGTGTCTCCACGAACTCAAACTCATCGTCGATCTCATGAACGAAGCCGGCATCGCCGGAATGCGCTTCTCCATCAGCGAGACCGCCAAATGGGGAGACGTCGCCGTCGGACCCAAGATCATCGACGCCAGCGTGAAAAAACGTATGAAAGCGGCGCTCAAGGACATTCAAACCGGCAAATTCGCCAAGGAATGGATCGCCGAATACGAAGGCGGCTACAAAAAATACAACGCCCTGCTCAAGGCCGGCGAAAACCACCCGATCGAAAAAACCGGCGCCCGCCTCCGCGGTCTCATGCCCTGGATCAAAAAGCGCAGCATCAAAGGCCAGCAAGCCTCATACAAATAGGCGATCCTTCGCTTTCAGCACATAGTTCCAAAAAGGCGGCCCGCAACGGCATCCTCTTTGAGCCTATTCCTCACGACGGGGCGATAAGCTTTCGCAGTCCCGCCTCGCACAGGGAGGGCCGGCTTGGCCGCTACTCCCAGCTAAGCGAGGCGGAGCCCAGCGGCTGGGTGGATCGATCAAAGCCAGGCTTGACGTCGGTCATCTCGAAGAGGCTTGGCAAGTAGGTGATCTTCCCGAAGGGACCATCGATGGTCGCCACCGGCAACTGCGCCTCTTTGACAAGATCCGCCCATGGACGCGTTCCAACAACGGCCGACGCATCGAGCAGACCAACATCCTGAGCCCACATGCACATGCGGGTCAGCGAGACGCGAACCTGATAGCTGCCGCCCTCCTCCGCCCGCTTGAGCAACGCGGCCGTGATGGCAGCCGCGCCGACATATCCCGCCAGGTAGTCGGCGAAGATGTTCTGCACCGGCATGAGCGGGGCATCCACTGCCCCCTCCTCGTCCACGTAACCGCTAACGGCGACGGCAAGCATGTCGAATCCGCGAAAGTTGGCCCACTCGCCCTCGAAGTCGAAGCATCGCAACTCGTGCGCGATTATGCCCGGACGACTGGCGGCCAGCACCTTGGGCGAGATGCCCTTTTCGTCGAGGTTCAGATACGAGCAGGTGAAAACATCGGCGTCCTTCAGCAGACGGAAAAAGTCCTGCTTGTCCGCGGTGTCCCGCAAGTCGCAGTACGCTGCGCGCTTGCCAATGTCGGTCTCCAACCGCCAGTTCAAGTGGTCCGGGTAGTCCACCCGCGAAAGATGGAGCACGTTGGCGCCGAACTCCGCCAGCGTGCGCGCGGTGATCGGTCCGCCGATGACGTGCGTGCAATCAAGCACGTTGATCCCGCGCAGCGGTCGTCCGTCGCCGGGCAATCCCGCCGGCAGCGGAATCGGATCGCTTTCGCCGATCTTGATGAGTTCGACGACCGGCTTGGCCGCCAGGCGCGCTCCCACCGGATGCCGCCGCCACTCCGCGGCACTGCGGGCCACGCCCACCGCGGCCCCTTCATCGCGCAGGGCCCGCTCGAGCGCCTCCGCATCCCATTGGCCGACGGCCTGTTCAACCGCCCGCGGGTTCGGCGCGCACTTGAGCACGCGGTAAACCGCGTCGCGCAAGCGCGGATAAAGCATCTCGAACTTGATGAAACGCCCGTCGCGCGTGGCATAAAAGATACTACCGACCGCATCATCGAACGATCCTGGCGCACCAAAATCAGTGAAGCCGAGTTCCCGTCCGTTCTGTCGCAGAAAGGCGATGCCGTGGTGTTGGTGAACGCCGAGGTGGGCATCGGAGGTCACATCCTGCACGCCGCCTCCGCGCTTCTGCCAAATGTCGCCGAGATTCATGCCGAGACTGGCCTGCGCCGCCGCCATGACCTCGCCGAAACGGTGCCGCGAGGCCAACAAAGGATCGCGGTTTCGGATCGTGACTTTGCCCTGGTAGGCTGACTCTCTGCGTCCGATGGCGGACTGGATCATATCGAGCGCCCGCTGCGCACTCTCCGTTTCAACGATGGCCATATTGGGGATTCTTTCTCTCGGTTTTTTGCGCTCGCGCGCGGCCTGAATGAGGGGGAATGGGAACCGCCGCGAAACGCGCTCGTTATGTAACAGGCCCCGATGGCTAAGCAACAGAAATCCGGCAGCAGAAAGACACAGCCCGCGCGCAATATCCGCGCATTCATCCAGGAGATTTCCTGCCGATTTTGAGCGGGAGCGGAGGATCAAAACCGCCAGCGATTTCCCGCGGGTTCGCCTGCTTCACGCACTCCCCCGCCCGAAGCCCCACGGTTCCAGCTTCTCGAGGGAGTTAGGACAAGCCCGCGAGTTTGACCTCGAGCACGGCGATGCGTTCCCGCAATGGCGACAGCACCCCATCGAAAAAACCGACGCCCTTCTCCGCGGGCGCAGGCCTTGGATCAAAAAGCGGAATATCAAGGGCCAGCAGGCCTCCTACAAATATGCTCGAGGGATGCGGGCCCTTGCGTCCGTCGAATCAACAACGAAATAGACGGCCCGCAACGGCCACCTTTTTTTGGAAGATCTGGTACGCCAACGCAATCAGGTTTGCTAGAAAATCCGCATGGCTTACCTAAACAGCCGCCCACGCACACCCGAAACCTGCCCGGTCTGCGGCGAGGATGTACCGCCCCGGGCCCTGGCCTGTCCGGAATGCGGGGCCGATCACAACTCCGGCTGGCGGGAGAATGCGGACACAACCGGCGGACTCGATTTGCCGGATGAGGACTTCGACTACGATGAGTTCGTCAAGGACGAGTTCGCGGGCGGCTCCCAGCGCGGGATCAAACCGCTCTGGTGGATCGTCGCGGTGGTGCTCCTGGCGACCTTGATCGCGAGCATGTGCTTCACGCTTTTCTAGCCGTCTGACGGCACGCAAAGACCTCCCGGCGGCGCAGGCAGCGGACGCGGGCCAGGGCCGCGAGACCGAGCAGAGCCCAGGTGGAGGGCTCAGGGACCGCGGTCGCCGAGATCGACATCCGCAAGGGCGCGGACAGCGCGCCTCCATCAGTCCATGTGGCTCCAAAGTCTACGCTTCTTAGCGATTGGGGCACGGCTACGCCGATCGTCGAGAGAGACCAACTTCCGGATTGGACCGAAAAATATGGGCCGAAGGGATCCCCATAATTGATGTCTTCTTTCCAGTGTCCGCCGCCGTTGTCCACACCCGAAACGATAAAGTAGCTCGTGTTAGCGGCCAACGAGACGTTGCCGGTGAAAACCTTCGGAAAATTGGCGTCAACAAGTGACAGGCGGGCCAAGGGTGCCGATGGATTGAAATTGCCGCTGTCCACCAACCAGACTTCCATGAAGAGTGTGCCGGCCGGGTTGAAATCCTCGATCTGCGCGGTCACCTCGGTCAGTGTGTAGTCCGATCCATCAGTTGTGATCGGAGTTGCATACCATTCGTCCGGACCAAGCACGCGCTGAAAAATATTCAGTCCCGGAGTGGGATCCGGGAAAAGATTGTCCAGGACGACCTCAGCCCCGGCAAGGCCGCAGTGACCAAGGAATAAAGCGATTGCCAGAGCTGCGGAACGGAGGGAGATCGGGGTATTTATGAACTCACCGTGGACCTAATAGATCAGTAGCCGACTAACCGGCCTCCTGTCAAGACCGCTTGGTCGTCCTGGTCAGAGTATGCGCTGGATCGGTGTACTGATAGCGGCGCCACGCGAGCCGGTCCGTCTGGCCGATGGAGATCCGACCATCAGGATTCTGGATCACGTACACCCAGAACATCTTTCGGAAAATGGCTTCCGCCTGAGGCGGATAGGACTTGAACCTACGATCCGTCAGCTGACGGATTAACAGACGATCTGAGCCAGGCGCGGCCCCGGCTCGACTTGAGCTCCTTCTCACGGCTCAGAGAGAGGCGCGAAACACCGAAAATCAAAACCTGGATTACTGCTATTCTGATCTCCGGGATTTACTGAGACTTCTGAGCCGGTCCCAGTTTCCCGAAACCAGTGCTTCTTTCTTGGCTTGTGACCATTTCTTAATCTGGGCCTCACGTTTGCGGGCGTTGGAAAAGTCCGGTTGGATTTCGATCCAAAGCACGCCAACTGGCTGATCGATCCGGGTGGTTCGGCCGGCTGTACCCGCTTCATGATCACCGAAACGGGCTTCGAAGTCGGTGGAAGAGCCAGTGTAATAAACACCGGACTGAAGTTTGAGAAGGTCGGTGAAGGGGGTGCCCCTCGAGAGGCTCGGGACCATCCGACGCGCCTCAGCTACGAGATCAGAAGTCATCGATCCATCAAATGTCGGCCACAGGCCATGAGCAAGCCGAAGCGCCAGCGGAGGCGCGTCGAATGGCTCCTGAGGTAGGATTTGAACCTACGATCCGTCAGCTGACGGATTAACAGACGATCTGAGCCAGGCGCGGCCCCGGCTCGACTTGAGCTCCTTCTCACGGCGCAGCGCTTGAGAGCGGGTCGGTAAAACCTCCGAATGGATGAGTTTCCACGGGCCCGGTAGCCTTTTTGTCGTTCTGGTAAGTGTATGGTCCGGGTCGTTGTGCTGCCGAAGCCGCCATTCCAGCCGGTCGGTTTGGCCAATGTAAATCTTCCCGACAGGATTTTGGATCACATACACCCAGAACATTCTTCGAAAAATGGCTCCTGAGGTAGGATTTGAACCTACGACCAATCGGTTAACAGCCGACCGCTCTACCACTGAGCTACTCAGGAATGGTCCGCGAGGGACGTAAAAGAAAGCCGGAAATGGCCGTGGTGTCAAGGTGAGGAAGGGGGATTTTCCCAACGCACGGCCGGCGGAGTTTCCGTCACGAAAACCGGAGTGACATGCACCGGAATTTCTGCGACTGCGGAGATGCCATGCCCGACAATGCCGAAACCGACCGCCGCCTTGCCCGCGATCAGGGTCGGGAACCCTGGAATCTCTGGGGGCCCTATCTGAGCGAACGCCAGTGGGGCACCGTGCGGGAGGATTATTCGGCGGATGGCGACGCGTGGAGCTACTTCCCGTTCGATCAGGCGCGCTCGCGGGTTTATCGCTGGGGCGAGGACGGGTTGCTGGGTCTGTCCGACAGCGACTGCCGGCTGTGTTTTTCCGTAGCGCTTTGGAATGGGAAGGATCCGATTCTGAAGGAGAGACCGTTCGGGCTGTCGAATCCGCAGGGCAATCACGGCGAGGACATCAAGGACTACTTTTACCACCTCGACAACACGCCGACTCACAGTTTCATGCGCGGGCTGTACAAATATCCGCAGGCCGAGTTTCCCTACGTGCATTTGATTGAGGAGAACGGGCGGCGTTCGCGGCTGGAACCGGAGTATGAATTAGTGGACACCGGCATTTTCAACGAGGGACGGTACTTCGATGTGTTCATCGAGTATGCCAAGGCTGCGCCAAATGATATCTGCATCAAGATTTCCGCGGTGAACCGCGGGCCGGAGGCCGCGCCGCTGACGCTGCTGCCCACGCTTTGGTTCCGCAATACGTGGTCGTGGGGACAAGAGGGCATCACCAAGCCCGAGATGCATCTGGCAGCGGAGGGGGCGATCAGGGCGGCTCCGTGGGGTTTGCCGGTTTATCACTTTTACTGCGAAGGCGCAGAGGAGTTTGTCTTCACGGAAAATGAGACGAACAATCAGCGGGTGTTCGGCGCGGCCAATTCCGCCGCTCACGTCAAGGATGCTTTTCATGACTACATCGTAAATGGCGTGAAGGAGGCGGTGAATCCCGCCCACACCGGAACGAAGGCCGCGGCGGTTTATCACCGCTCCGTCGCGCCTGGCGAAACATCGGTCGTGCGGGTGCGATTGACGGAAACCCCGCAGTCCGATCCGTTCGGCGCGGCGTTCGAGGAGGTCTTTCACGAGCGGTGCAAGGAAGCCGATGCGTTCTATGATGCCATCACGCCGGGCCTGCCCGAGGAACCCGCCATGATCCAGCGGCGCGCTCTGGCCGGGTTGCTGTGGGGGAAGAAGTTTTACTACTACCCGGTGATGCAGTGGCTGAAGGGCGATCCAACCATGCCGCCGCCGCCCAAAGAACGCTGGCATGGCCGGAATGTCTTTTGGAAGGACATGCATGCGCACGACATCATCTCCATGCCGGATTGCTGGGAGTATCCGTATTTCTGCGCGTGGGATCTGATGTTTCATTCGGTGGCATTCGCCGTGCCCGATCCCGCCACAGCGAAACACCAGAACATGCTCCTGCGCGGCGAACGTTACACCTCGCCGAGCGCGCAGATGCCCGCTTACGAATGGGCGCTTTCCGACGCCAATCCTCCCATTGGCGGCTGGGCGGCGTGGCGCATTTATTCCATCGAACGCGGCATGACCGGTTCGGGCGACCGAGAGTTTCTAAAGAAAGCCTTCAACAAACTACTCATGGGCTACGCGTGGTGGGCCAACCGGGTGGATCAGACGGGCGACAATGTCTTCGAGGGCGGATTTCTCGGACTCGACAACATCGGCGTATTCGACCGCCGCTATCCCCTCCCCGACGGCAGCACGATTGAGCAAAGCGACGGCACGGCCTGGATGGCCATGTATTCGCTCAACATGCTCAACATCGCCATCGAACTGGCGTACGAAGATCCCGCCTACGAGGACATCGCGGACAAGTTCCTCAACGATTTCTTCTACCTGGCCGCGGCCATCAATGCCCGCGGCACCGATGGATACACGCTGTGGGATGATGAGGATGGTTTTTATTACGATGTGCTGAAGCGCAAGGACGGCACATCCGATTATCTCAAGACCCGGTCGCTGGTCGGGCTCACACCGTTGTTCGCGGTGGAAAGCTTCGACGACGAGGCCGTGCGCCGATTCCCGCTTTTGCGCAAACGTGTGGAGTGGTTCCAGAAACACCGTCCGCATCTACTCGATCAGCTTCGCCACATCGGGGTGGAAAACAATGGTAAGAGGCTGGTTTCCTTGGTGTCCCCGGAACGGCTGCGACGGCTTTGTGAGCGCCTGTTCGACGAAAAGGAATTTCTCTCCCCCCACGGCATCCGCGCCCTCTCGCGCCAATACCTCGATCATCCCTACACCTTCACCGAAGGAACGCAGACCGAGACCTTGACGTACAGCCCCGCCGACAGTCCGGTCGCGATGTTCGGCGGCAACTCCAACTGGCGCGGTCCGGTCTGGCTGCCCATGAATTACCTGCTCATCGAAGCCCTGCAAAAATTCGCCTTCTATCTCGGCGACTCCTTCAAGATCGAGTTCCCCACCGGCAGCGGAAAAGAGATGACCCTCTGGGATATCACGCTCGAACTGGAAAAGCGGCTGGTCTCAATTTTCCTGCGCGACGAACAAGGCAACCGGCCCTTCAACGGCGGAGTCGAGCTGTTTCAAAAAGACCCTCACTGGCGCGACCTGATTCTCTTCAACGAATACTTCAACGGCGACAACGGCGCCGGCGTCGGCGCGAGTCATCAAACCGGATGGACCGCACTCATCGCCAAAATGATCCGCCAGCTTCATACTTTCGAACGCGAATAGATTGGAGGGATGCGGGCCCTCGCATCCCTAAATGAAATCAGGATCGCAAGGGCCTGCGAACCACCAGGAAAACAAAACAATATGAAACTCTCAGGCAAAGTCGCACTCATCACCGGAAGCGCCCAAGGCATCGGCCAGGCCATCGCCCTCCGCCTCGCCCAGGACGGCGCAGACATCCTCATTGACGACCGTCCCGGCAACACCGGCGCGGAGGAAACCCAAAAACAAATCGAGGCTCTCGGACGCAAAGCGGCCGTTCTCGGCGGCGATCTGGCCAATACGGCCGACGACCGCCGTCTCATCGCCCAGGGAGTCGCTGCGCTGGGGAAAATTGACATTCTGGTCAACAACGCAGGGGTCGAGAAACATGCGGACTTCTGGGATGTGACCGAGAAGGATTTCGACTTCGTGCTCGATATCAATCTGCGCGGGACGTTTTTCCTGACCCAGGATTTCGTCAATCACCTGCGCGAGACCAAGCGTCCGGGCAAGATCATCAACGTAAGCTCCGTTCACGAGGAACTCCCCTTCCCGCATTTCTCCACCTACTGCGCGAGCAAGGGCGCATTGAAAATGCTCTGCCGCGATCTGGCCATCGAACTGGCCCCGCTCGGCATCACCATCAACAACATCGCGCC
>JBMOHI010000080.1:0-8185 GCA_049317925.1 Terrimicrobiaceae bacterium | reverse complement strand
CCAAGGATTTCGACCTCTGGATTGAGGCGGGACACACCGAGAAGCACTACTGGCGGGACCTTTGGCGCTATCGCGAACTGCTTTTCATCCTGGCCTGGCGCGATGTGGCCGTGCGCTACAAACAAACCGTGGCCGGCGCGGCCTGGGCGCTGGTTCAGCCACTCTTCAGCATTCTCATCATGACGGTGATTTTCGGCAAGGCGGCCGGTCTGCCCTCGCTGGGCGCCGCACCCTATGCGATCATGGTTTGCGCCGCCATGCTGCCGTGGCAGTTTTTTTCCAACGCCGTCTCGACCGCCAGTCAGAGTCTGGTCAACAACGCCAACATGATTTCGAAGGTGTACTTTCCGCGGCTGATCGTGCCAGCCAGTTCGATCTTCGTGTCACTGGTCGATTTCGTGATTTCGCTCGCCATTCTGGCGGGGTTGATGACTTGGTATCAATTCTGGCCGACCTGGCGGATTCTCACTTTGCCGCTCTTCATTGCGCTGGCCATTTTTGCCGCCCTCGGACCCGGCTTGCTCATAACGGCCCTGAGCGTGCGTTACCGCGACTTCCGGTTTATCATCCCGTTTATCGTCCAGTTCGGAATGTTCGTCAGTCCGGTGGGTTATAGCAGCGAACTCATCCGCCAAAAATTCGGCGAAGGGTGGCTGCTGGTTTATTCTCTCAACCCGCTGGTCGGCGTGATCGAGGGGTTCCGCTGGGCCATCATCGGGGGCGATGCACGGTTTTTCAGCCTCGGCACCTGCCTCTCGCTGGTGGTGGCGGCGGTGTTTTTTGTCGTTGGCATCTCCTACTTCCGCAAAACCGAGCGATCCTTTGCGGACATCGTCTAGCCATGAGTCACGAAACGGTCATCAGCGTCGAAGGACTTTCGAAAAAATACATCCTCGGCCAGAACAAGGCGGGATCGGGCGGTTTGCGCCACGCCGTCGAGGACGCGGTGAAAGCTCCGGTACGCTGGATTCGTGGGGAAGGCAAAAAGGCCGCGCAGGGTCCGAACGAGTTTTGGGCGGTGAAGGATGTTTCGTTTTCCATCAAACGCGGCGAGGTGGTCGGGATCATCGGACGCAATGGCGCGGGCAAGAGCACGCTGTTGAAAATGCTCAGCCGTATCACCGAGCCGACTGAGGGCCGCATCGGCATCAAGGGCCGCATCGCCAGCCTTTTGGAGGTCGGCACCGGTTTTCACCCCGAGCTGACGGGCCGGGAGAATATTTACCTTAACGGCGCCATCCTGGGAATGACCCAGGCGGAGATCCGCAAGAAATTCGACGAGATCGTGCAGTTCGCCGAGGTGGCCAAGTTTCTTGATACGCCGGTGAAGCGTTATTCGAGCGGGATGTATGTGCGGCTGGCCTTCGCGGTGGCGGCGCATTTGGAACCGGAGATTCTCGTGGTGGATGAGGTGCTGGCCGTGGGCGATGCACAGTTTCAACAAAAATGCCTGGGCAAGATGCAGGAAGTCTCAACCCAGCAGGGGCGCACGGTGCTTTTTGTCAGCCACGCCATGCATTCCGTCAAAGCGCTCTGCACTACCGGAATTTTGCTCGATCAAGGCCGCATCGAACTGCGGGGTCCGATCACCGAAGTCGTGGCGGCGTATTCCAGTCATGCGCCGCGGCGCGGCGATCAATCGACCCTCGCCAGCAATCGTTCCTTGGGACTGTCCCTGGTCAACGCCTCGCTTCACCAGACCGAGATACCGGGAACCCTGATCGTGCGGGCGAAGTTCCAATTGGACCGGCCCATCCCCGAAGCCGGCCTCGGCGTCCACATCGAAACCAGCGGCGGCTTCGAGCTTTGCTACCTGCGTCCCGAGACAACCGGCTTGCGCTTCGGCCAGCGCAGCGGCGAACTGAATGTCGAGTTCGAGCTGACCTCCCTGTCCGAACGCCTGGGCGCGGGAACGTACTCTCTCGGCCTGAGTTTTCACGAAACCAACTGGAAGTGCTGCCTGGACCGGACACATGTGGGTGAGTTCGTCGTTCCTTCGCTCGACTTCTACGGAACCGGCTATCCGCCCAAGTTTGAAAAAGACGGCGCGGTGGTTTTGCCGGTCCGCCTGATCCAGGCCAACTGATGAGCCTGCCCGGAGTTCTGATCGCATCGCGGATTTCCCCGACTGCGGTGGGAGGGCTCGCCGGCTACCAACGCGGCCTCGGGAAGGAATTGGAATCCCGCTCGGTCGCGCGTGTTGAGTATTTTTGCGATGAAATCGCGGCCAATCCGAAACTGTGGATGAATCTGGCTTCGCGGCCCTGGACCCATGGTCTGCTGGAAAAGTTGATAGTGAGGCACTATTCCCGGACTCTCGCCAAGCAGCGGCGGCAAAAATATGCCGCCGTGCATTTCGTGGGCACCGGCTGGGACTTTGTTGGCTTTGCCCTGCACGCGCTCGCCCGTGAAACAGGGGCGAAATTCACCATCTGGCCGGCGGTGCATCCCGGCCAATGGGGCGACGACCGGATTGACCTCCGGCTCTACAACGAGGCCGATGCCGTGATGTGTCAGTCGGATAGCGAGGCCGTCCACCTGCAATCGCTCGGTCTCGATCCGACCAGGGTTGTGCGCTGTGGGCTTCCTCCCATGTGTGGCGATGAGGGGGACGGTCCCCGCCTGCGGAAGAAACTCGACCTGGGCAATCGGCCCGTCGTGCTCTTCCTCGGCCGCAAAGACGAAGGCAAAGGCTACCCGGCTTTGCTGCGTGCGTGGCCAAAGGTACTTTCGATCCACCCGCAAGCGGTCTTGTTGCTGGCGGGTCCGGGCGGCGAGGAATACGCCAAGGAACTGAATGCCCTGGCGGCGGATTCGTTTCGTGATCTAGAAATTCCACAGGAAATCGACAAGACCGGCGCGCTGGCCGCGTGTGATGTTTTCTGCCTGCCTTCTGCGCACGAGTCCTTCGGCATCGTCTATGTCGAGGCGTGGAGTTACGGCAAGCCGGTCATCTGCGGCCCCGCCGCTGCCTCCCGTGAACTGGTTCACAACGGCGAAACCGGTATCTGGGCGGAACAATCGCCGGACAGCATTGCGCAGACCGTCATTGAATTCCTGGGTGACCCCGCCGCAAGGCACCAGATGGGTCAGGCGGGATTGCAATTTCAGAGAGCCCATCTTACCTGGGAGAAAATCCTCACGATCCACCAGGCGGCCTTCGGGCTGGCGAGCCGATGAATTTCTCGACGACCATCATTATTCCGACGCGCAACCGGCCCACCGATCTGCGCCATTGCCTGGCGTTGATCATCCCCCAGTTGCCCGGCGATGGATCCGTGACTGTGCTGGTCTGCGATGACAGCGACGGACCCGAAACGGCCGCCATGCTTAGCGGGGAGTTTCCCGCGGTGCGGCGTGAGACCGGTCCCCGCATGGGACCCGGGGCCAACCGCAACGCCGGGGCACGGCAGGCCCCGGATGGCTGGTTGATTTTTCTTGATGACGACTGCTTGCCGCATCCGGCCCTGGTGGCGAGTTATCTGGCAGAGATTCAAGACGGCGGCCCCGCCATCGATCGGGTTCTTTCCGGCCCGGTACTCCGCTGCGGTGAGAAAAAGGATTCCCTGCTTTGGGAGGCCCCGCATAATCCCGAAGAACATGAGTTGCCGCCGTCCTGCAATTTCGCCCTTCCGCGAAAGCTGCTTCTCGATTCCGGCGGATTCGATGAACGCTTCCGCATCGCGTTTGAAGACATGGAGCTTTTCGCCCGCCTCCGCGTCCTCGGTGTTTCGTTCCACTTCGTGCCGCGGGCCGCGGTCGATCATCCGTCCCGGCCGATTCCAAAACCAGCCAAGCTGGCGCTGCGCTGGGAATCGCGCGTCATCAGCAGCTTCGATTTCGGGGCCACGACCCTGCAGATTCTCTGGCGTCTGCCCAAACATGTCGCATTGGTCATTCTTTCCCGCTTCCGTGGCCGCAAAGCCAGCGCCGAGAATCTGCGGGCCGGAGGGATTTTTTTCGCGGAGTTTCTTCTCACCATGGTCTGGCTCCCCGCCTGGCTGTGGAAGCATGGCACCTCGCCGCGCAGTCCGTTCTGGGTGGAGCAGGTGAAACAGGGAAAAGGACCGCCCCACTTCGGACTCTAAGTCATGCGCATCTCCGTCATCATTCCCACTTACATGCGGGTGGCGTATCTCGAAAAGGCCCTGCGGGGTCTGTCCGGTCAGAAACGCCAAGCCGACCAGATCGTGTTGGGTGTGCGCGAAGGCGACCTTCCGACCCTTGCGTTACTTGCCGCATCCCCACTCCCATTGGAGATCGCACTCACCAGCGAACCCGGAGTTATTGCCAGTATGAGTGCCGCCGCGGCGAAGACAAATGGCGACGTTGTTTGTCTGCTGGATGACGACGCCGAACCCCTGCCGGACTGGCTCGAAAAGATCGAACGGCATTTTGCCAACGAGCCCCGATTGGGCATTGTGGGGGGACGGGATTTGCTGCAGGATCACCCGGAACTCCGTCAGAATGAAACCCTTTTAACCCGCGTGGGACTCTTTACCTGGTATGGCCGCATTCTGGGCAATCACCACCGCGGCGGCGGTACCTATCGGGAGGTGGATCTGGTCAAAGGATGCAACGCGGCCATTCGCGGGCCGTTGTTGCGCGAGATCGGATTCGCCCGGCTCCTGCGCGGAAAGGGAGCCCAGGTTCATTGGGAACTTGCCTTGTGTCTCGATGTGAAAAACCGCGGCTTCTCCGTGGCCTACGATCCGGCTCTCCAGGTCATCCATCACATCGCGCCGCGCCATGACGATGATCAGATCCACCGCGGACGTTTCTCGGCGGATGGTCTCTACGACATGGTCTGGAACGAGCATCACGTGGTAACCACGCGCGCCGGGGCCTGGCGTCGGCGGGCCCACCTGGCCTGGTCACTTTTGGTGGGGTCGCCCACCGCGCTGGGCATCGTGCAATATCTCCGGCTCTGCCTAAGAAAAGACCCGCATCGCAGGGAAAAACTCGCCGTGACATTCCGCGCGGTGAAAGACGCCAGAAGCTCCATCTCATGACCGTCTCCGTCGTCATTCCAACGTATCGGAGGCCGGGTTTTTTGCGCGAGACGCTGGAATCCGTTTGGGCCCAGACCCGGCTCCCCGACGAGATTCTGATCGGGGACGACTCGCTCGACGACGAAACAGAGCGCTTGGTCTTGGAAACACTTTCCCCGAAGAGCCCGGTGCCCATGCGCTATTTTCATAACAAACCGCCTCTGAAAGAGGGGAAGAACGTGGACACGCTCTATCGGGCCGCCAAATGCTCGCACATCCTGCATCTCCATGATGATGACCCCGTGCTGCCACGGTGCCTGGAATACTTGACCGACGCGCTCGCGAGGTACCCTCAGGCGGTCGCAGCCTTCGGACTGCAATACATCACCGACGAACACGGAGTTCGGCTCAAGCCGGAATCCGAGCGCACCAATCGCACTTACTTCCGCACGAAGGAACATGAAGGACTCGTTGATGGATTCTTCGCCGGAGCGGTTTCCATGTTTCCCAACAACGGATTCCTTATTGATGCCGCCGCCGCCCGCCGCGTGGGCTACGACGCCAAGGGCGATGCGGGAAGTGCGGTGGATTATTATTTCGGACACCGCTTCGGCCAACTCCGCCTGCCCATGGTTTTTGTGAACAGGTACACCGCCACGGTGCGAATGACGCCCGGCTCGGAATCACGCGTTGCCACCGCCGATAATGCGTATCAGCGCATGTCCTTTCTCATGACCAATCTCCGCTACTCGGATCTCAATCCGGAAACGCTGGCGAGCATCCGGCACCATCTGCCCTTTGCCATCGCCAACGCCGCCTCCCTGGGTAAACCGGGCACGGGATGGAAATGGTTTTTCTCCCCGTACTTTCGACGCCTTCTTTTCACCCCAAAAGGGGTCAAATGTGCCATACGCCTCAGCATCGCATCGTTGAGGGCTTCTCTCCGGCCCCGCTAGATGCGACTCGCGGTCACAGGCTTTGTTTCCGGTCAGGCGGGAAGTGTGGCCAGCGCGAACGCCCTCCTTTTGCGCGCTTTGCTGGAACGTGGATGCGAGGTGCACTTCTTCTCCAAAGCCTCCTTCGTTGATCCGCGCCCTGCGGTGGGCGGACAGGCCGGGTTCACCTTTACCGATGTCGATAATCACCTGGCCGACCGCACCAGGGCATGTCTGGCTCATGTGCCCGTGGCGGGGAAGTTTTCAGAAATTGTTGACGCGTCCACCTACAACCGTCTGCTCGTTCGGCGGATCAACGAGGAGAATGCCCGCCGCAAATTCGATCTCTGCCTCTGGCTCGGCGACTACGCGTATGGGAGCATTCGCGGAGTCCCGACAGTCAGTTTCGCCCAGGGTCCGCCGGGAACCGATGCGCGCTCGTTGATCAATCGCTTCGGCGAGATTGCCCGGCTGGCGGGAATCGTGAGGGCTTGGCGATGGCGTCTGCTCGCGCAATACCGGTTATCCCACTTCGGCCTTCCGACCTTTCGGCACACCGACGAGTTCATCATCGGAAGCCACCAATCGGGCCGAACCCTCGCTCATCTCTACGGCATCGCCAAAGATAAGATCCACCAACTCCCCTACCCGATTGATCTCGCGATGTTCCAAGTTCCGGACAAATCGGCGCAGGTCCCGGCCTTGCGGTGCCTGTGGCTGGGCCGCATTATTCCGCGCAAGCGGCTCGATCTTTTTCTCGACGGTGCTGCCATGGCCGTCGGCAAGGACGTTGACCTGGCGGTAACCATCATCGGCGGGGTGGGATTTGTACCGGGCTACGAACGAATGATCCGAAGTTTCGCCCATCCGGAAAGGCTCACCTGGATCCAGTCCCTCCCTCGCGAGCAAGTTCCCTCCGCCCTGCACGATCACGACGTACTCGTTCAACCCAGCGAGGAGGAAAACTTCGGCTCGTCCGTGGCCGAGGCGCAGGCCTGCGGACTGCCCGTCATTGTTGGAGCCACCAATGGCAACGCGGATTACCTCTCCTGCCGGGATATCCATTTGCGGGATTACCACCCCGAAACCCTCGCTGACGCCTTTGCAGAATTGGCCCGGCGCAAGCGGGAGGGGAGCTGGGGATCGGCCGCTGATTCCCGAACCTGTGCGGAAACGCATTTCGAACTCGGCAAGGTCACGGACGATTTGCTCCGCATTTTGGAATCCGCCGTGCGAAAAGGGGTCAGGAGTGTTTGCGAAGAACCTCCAGCCAGCGTTGCATGACCACTTTGTCGCTGAAGAATTTTTCGTAATAGTCCCGGCACTCGCCCACGGCCTGGGGTCTCCTGGGCCGCACGGCCAGAGCATTCAAGACCGCCTGCAGATCCTTCGGATCAATCAAACGCACGACCTCGTCCGGCGCGGGGCCGAGTTCGGCCTGCCCGAAAGATTTGAGTCCTCCGGTGCGGCAAAGAACCGCCGGCACCCCGTGCTGAAGACACTCGAGCGTGGCCATCGAGAGTGTCTCCCACTCGTCCTGCGAGGGCACCAGGAGGTAATCGATCCCCGCGAAAAACGTCCTCAGAAAGGCCTCCCGCACAGACGGATCATAGGCACCGTGAAATCGGACTTTGACCTTTCCGCTCATTTTTTCCCGTTCCTTGAAAGCCTCCGCATACGGACCGGAGCCGGCCACGTGCAACTCGCAGCGAGCGGCGGTGGGGTCATCGGAGTACCCGATCATAGCCGCGCTCCCCTTTTCTGCCGTCAGACGGCCGAGAAGCCCGTAGCGGATCGGTTGGTCAATTGTGGCGAGGCGTTCGTTTCGCTCAGAGGACAGTTTCTCCGGCTGCCTGACCGGAATCTCCGAAGACTGCGGCACCCAGGTAAACTGGGGATTGGTCTGCGCTCCCGGAAACTCGTCGTACGTCGCAGGGCAGATAAAAACCATCTGTTTGAACACCTTCCCGTAAAGATTCAACCGCTTGATCGTGCCGGGATTCAAATCGTGGGTGATGTGGTAATAGATCGAGTTCCGGGCCGCCACGAGCGGGGCAAGCACAAGCGAGAGGTGGCGCATGGCCAAGGCAAAAAAGACATCAGGCCTGTTGCGCCAGGCGGAAACGATTGCTTTCAAGAGAACCCCCAGATGCAGTGTACCCTTTTCATCGGTCAGCAGGACAACCTTGCAGCCCAACGCCTCGATTTGCTTTGCCACGGCTGGAGAATGGCCATGTTCCGGCATGGTTTTGCACCAGA
>JBMOHI010000079.1:0-8197 GCA_049317925.1 Terrimicrobiaceae bacterium | reverse complement strand
CAGCCCATCACGAAGGACGACGTCCGCGCCGCTCTCGAGCACCTACGACAGTCTAACCAAAAAACCACAATGAAAAACATTCGTGATGTCTTGAAAAGCGGTTCCAACTCTACAATCGGCAAATACCAGCGGCAACTTGTTGCAGAGGAGCTAGAAAAGGCGCGTTTGGCACAACCTTTGGAACCCCCACCCGACGTGGATAAGAAAGCCGGTGATTTGAGTGTCAGTTTGGCCCGTTACGCTTTCGAGGCAGGGGTAAAGCGGGGACTCTCGCAAGTCGCCATTTTGGACGACCGAATTGTGACGCTCGAGCTGGAACTGGATAGTCTCATCGCCGACCTTGACGATGCCTCTGAACAGTATCGTCTCAGCCGGGTGGAAGTGGCTTCGGTTCGTGAGTCGTGGCAATCCGAAATCCGGGAAGAACGCCGCCGCGCCGATTCCGCTCGCTCTGAAATGGAGGGGTTGCGTGCGAAGTTTGACGCCTATGAGAAATCCACCGTCGAGTGCTTGGAAGAACTGCGGCGGGATTTGCATAAGGCCCAAGTCGACACCGCGCACAAAGACGTCGCCATAGCAAAACTCAAGGGCAAATTGCTCGCATCAACCGGCCGCAAATAGCGGACACCCGTCTGAATAAAATCGCTCTGGGTGACGCGGAAACCGCGCAAGTATTCGAGGCCATTTGTGCGTTGGAGGAAAGCGGCATCACCACAAGCATCGCAAATCTCGCACAATACCTCGGGCGGCCTTATGCGATTGTCCGCAGGTCACGACTTCGCCTGCAGGAAAACATCCGACGCGCTCTCGTTGCGGACTCGTAGTCGCCCAGATGTGATCGCATGAGGCTCTTCCAGAGTTTGCCGTGATTGGGATCGCGTCAAACACATCCGACCACATTCGTGTCGCCATTTCCGGTTCACTGGCACTCAGATAGACTTTCGCCAGCTGGAGATTGTGCATCTTGTGGCGGCAGGCGTCGTTCTCTGCCGCGAGCAACTGTTCGGCCTCCAAAGGGTCGCGAGTCTGAAGGCTGCGCTGCTTTTTGGTTTCCCGATCTTCGAGGTAATAAATCCCCTTGCGCAGGAAGAGCATGAAACGTCGTTTCATCGACGACCTCCTGTTCCGGATTTCGGTGCTTCGGGATCCACATTGATTTTAGTGGAACACCTCGCTCGATTTGGGAAGGGGTCACTTTCGGAAATTTCCGCTGACAGTGATTTTCTTGCGGAAAAGAAGCCGGATATGGGCCAATAGGCATCCCGTTCAGGGGGATTCGAGCTGATTCTTCCCCATTTCGTGGAAGAGGAAAAAAGCCGGAATTGCGGTTCCGCTACTGACAGTTTTACTGACAGTTCGGCGCGGAATTTATCATAAATCCCTATCCACCAATCAGATAGAAAGAGAGGCGGGAGTCGGAGTCGAACCGACGCATGGAGCTTTTGCAGAGCTCTGCCTTACCACTTGGCTATCCCGCCGCAGCAAACCTCACCAATAAACGTTGATCGGCGGGGTGACAATCGAAACTTGACCGCCGGCCGTGGTCCCTTCCGTCTGGTCAAGGGCCTCGACCAGGCCGTCTTTGAAAGTCACCTTCAACGTGCCGACGGGCACCTTGACGTAAATGGTGTTGGCCACATAACCACCGCCGCCCTGGATAATGACGCCGCCCTGCTTGCCGGGATTGGGAATGATCGTCTGCGAAAAGCCGGGCGCGTAGGTGGTCTGGGGCACAAGCTCGTATTTGATGAACTCCCAAACCTGCTGGCTCCCCTCCTTGTCGGCACGATTTGTTGTTTTTTGCGGCCGGCCCAAACTGCGGCCCACTTCGTCAACGGTCATGCCGATGGCGACTTCATTCTTGGCAATGAGGGCTTCAACCAGCTTCCTTCGCTCCTCGCTTTTCTTGAGGTTGGCCAACAGCCCCTCGGGCAGGGGCTCGAGTTCATCGTAGGAAATCCAGGCAGCAACTCCGCCTTGCTGGGCGTTCCCACGGATGCGGCAGACCGTTTCCATCAGGGCCTCGACTTGAATAACCTGGGGAAACCGCAAGGTGCCGGCATAGCGGGTCATGCCCACATCGAAATAGCACCGGGCCGGACGCAGGATTTTGATCCGGAGAGGCTTGAGGCCGAAGTCCGAAAGATAGATGGCCCCGGGTTCACGAATAATGGGGGAAGCCGGCGCCTCGGTTTCCGCCGCCAGAAGGGTGACCATCAGGGCCAGGGGACGGAGAAGCTTCATCAAGGGATTCTGGCACGGTTCGCGAGAACTTTCCAGCCCGAACGGACAAGGCTTGTCGGGATGACACGGGCGGTCTAACAAAGCTGGGATGAACAGTCTCAATGAATTTGTCATGCGCGGCGGCCAGACGGTGACGGCTGGTGAGATGGATGCCTTCCGGCGCAAACTCCCGTTTTTGAAAGTGAAAGCGGAAACCTTGGAGGCAGCTGAGTTTCCCCACCTCAAGGAACAGGCCCGATTCCTCGTCCGCTACGCCGAGGACGTCCTCGATGGCGCTTACGCGTGTTCCGATCTCCAGGCGATTGCCGAGACGGTCTTCGCGCTCGGATACCTGCTGAAGGACGTCGACATCATTCCTGACACCGTCCCGGGTAAAGGCTTGGCGGACGATTCACTCGTGCTGCGCGCGGTGCTTTCCAGTCACGAGGAGGAACTGCGGGCCTTCGCGGCTAAGTCGGGACTCGATTTCGAGAAGGTTTCCATCGGAGCCTGACCGCCGGATCAGAATCACGGCATGCCCACATATTGGGCCGTGTACGCGTCGAACCGGGCCACTCCGCCCACCGCAGGCAAGCTCAGGACTGCGTAGCAATCCGTGCCGACGATCTGCTGCGTTTGCGTGTCCCAGATCATCACACAATAAACCTTGCTCGGAGCCGCCGCTCCCGCCTGATACTTGCTGGCCGGTTTTCGCATGTCGTTGCGGATCTTCGTCCATTGGGCCGGGGTCGGATCGTCGGTCCGGACGGCCAGATACCGGGAACCGGATGCGGAAAGTTCCTTTTTCTGGTCAGGGGAAAGCCGGCGAAAAAACCCCGCGCCGCGCTGATCTGCGACCTGGATCTGCCGGGCAGTGGCCTTATAAATCCCGACGGCAAAATCCCGCGTCAGGGAAAATAAACTTCCGGCTGTCTGGCAGCCCGACAGCAAAAGCGAAGCCGCAAGGAACGGAAGGATGCAGGAGGACACTTTCATTTCG
This sequence comes from Terrimicrobiaceae bacterium, assembly GCA_049317925.1. Lineage (GTDB taxonomy): Bacteria > Verrucomicrobiota > Verrucomicrobiia > Chthoniobacterales > Terrimicrobiaceae > CAMASH01. The sequence continues at coordinate 4,974 of JBMOHI010000079.1, read as the reverse complement.
GCAACCCTACATCGCAATTCGCCGGATCGAAAATTGAAAACGGAGGGCCGCCGGGCGAAATCGTTCCGGTCGACATCGTCAGACGGTGGACTCTGCTACCCGGTCAAGTCTCGCTCTCCACGCCCTCACGGGCGCGGCTACAGGTCGAGACGCGAAACTCGCAATTCGAAAATCGACTGGCGGATGGGGTGAGATTATCCCCGCAGCCGCGGGGCTCCGCACTTTGGCTTCGCGGGAATGGTTGGGCGCTTTGCGCCGGGCGGTCGAACCGAGGTTCTCATCTCACCCGTCGCAGCGTGCAACTGCAGGCGATCAACCACAACTGGTCACGGGAGATTCTAAAGGGAGCGGATGGGGTGAGATTCGAACTCACGGAACCGGTAAAGGTTCACACGCTTTCCAAGCGTGCGCAATCGACCACTCTGCCACCCATCCAAAAGTCGGAAAATCGATATAGCCTGTCGGCGCGGTCTTGGCAACTTATGCCTGCGCCAGATTAAACGCCTCATGGGCGAGGCTCGCCGCCTCGACAATTTTGGCCTCCTCGATGATGACGGCAATCTTGATCTCCGAGGTGGAGATCATCTGGATGTTGACCCCGCCCTTGCCCAGCGCCTCGAAGAGCCGTGCCGCCACGCCGGAATGCGAACGCATTCCGATGCCCACGACGCTGAGTTTGGCAATGCCGTCCTGCTTGACGATCTTGCCCGCGCCGATTTCCTTCGCCACGGAATCGAGAGCCTTGCCCATTTTTTCGAGTTCATCCCGGTTCAGGGTGAACGAAATGTCGGTGGATCCGCTGGTTGAAATATTCTGCACAATGACATCAACGATCACGCCGGCCTCGGCCAGGGCGGTGAAAATGCGGGAGGCGGCGCCGGGTTTGTCCGGGACGTTGGTGATGGTGACTTTGGCCTGACCGCGTTCGACGGACACTCCGCGCACGACGACATTTTCCAATCCTGGCGTTTCTTCTTTCACAATGGTTCCTCGGTTAGTGTTAAAACTGCTGCGGACTTCGAAGGGGACTTTGAATTTCTTGGCAAACTCGACGGAGCGCGACTGCATGACCTTCGAGCCGGAGCTGGCCATCTCCAGCATCTCATCGTAGGCGATCACCTCGATCTTGCGCGCTTGCGGGACAATACGCGGGTCGCAGGTGTAAACGCCATCCACGTCGGTGTAGATCTCGCAATTGTGCGCCTTCAATCCCGCCGCAATGGCAATGGCGGTGAGGTCGCTGCCGCCGCGACCCAGCGTGGTGATCTGGCCTTGCAGGGTCTGGCCCTGGAAGCCGGCCACAATGCAAATGAAACCGTCCGAGAGATACTTGCGGATCTGCCGCGGGGAAATGTTGGCAATCTTGGCCTTGGTGTGAATGCCATCGGTGATGATGCCGGCCTGCGCGCCGGTGAGCGATATCGCTTTGCCGCCCATGGCATTGATGGCCATGGCCGTGAGGGCGATGGTGGTCTGTTCGCCCGTGGCAAGGAGCACATCCAGTTCGCGGTCCGTCGGACTCCCCGAAACCTGGCGGGCCAGCTTGATCAGACTGTCGGTGACGCCGGACATGGCCGAGACGACGACCACGACGGAGTTCCCTGCGCTTTGGGTTTCCAACACGCGGCGGGCTACATTCTGGATTCGCTCCGGGGTGCCGACGGACGTGCCGCCGTATTTTTGAACAACAATGGGCATGGGAGAGGACTTAGACAGACTCCAGGATACGACGCACGGCGGAGACTTCGGCGTCGGCGTCAAACGGCCGGTAATCGCCGGTCGTCATGGCCGCGTCGGGATCTTTCAAACCATGGCCGGTAACCGTGAGAACAATTCGACTGGCCTGGACCCGGCCGAGTTTGAAAAGCCCGGCCACCGAGGCGGCGCTGGCGGGTTCGACAAAAATGCCTTCGTGGGAGGCCAGCCAACTTTGGGCGGATAAAATCTCCTCGTCGGTGACAATATCGATGGCCCCGTTGCTGCTCGAGAGGGCGGCGTTTGCCCCCTGCCAACTGGCGGGGTTGCCAATGCGGATGGCGGTGGCAATCGTGTTGGGCTGTTCAATCACGTGGTTGTGAAAAATGGGGGCGGAACCGGCGGCTTGGAAGCCCAGCATACGCGGAAGGATTTTCGCCCGCCCGAGATCATGAAATTCGCAATAACCTTTCCAATACGCGGTGATATTGCCCGCGTTGCCGACAGGAAGGATATGAATGTCGGGCGCCTCACCGAGTTCCTCGATGATCTCAAAGGAGGCGGTTTTCTGTCCCTCGATGCGGTGGGGATTGATCGAATTGACCACAGCAAAGCCGGGCATGCCGCCGAGTTCGCGCACGAGGCGCAGGGCTTCGTCAAAATTTCCGCGAATGGCGATGACCTTTGCGCCGTAGAGGTAGGCTTGGACAAGTTTCCCCTGGGCGATTTTTCCAGCGGGGAGAAGCACCGCGCATTGGATGCCGGCCCGCGCGGCATAAGCGGCGGCCGCCGCGGAGGTGTTTCCAGTCGAGGCGCAAATGACCGTGCTGGCGCCGTCCTCCACCGCCTTGGAGATGGCCACGGTCATGCCACGGTCCTTGAATGACGCAGTGGGATTCAGTCCCTCGTATTTGATAAAGACCTCGGCCCCGGCCCCCTCGCTCAAGCGCGGGGAGTGAATGAGCGGCGTGGATCCCTCGTTGAGAGAAATCACCGGCGTGGCCGTGGTGACCGGAAGATGCTGGCGGTAGCGGCTGATCACGCCGCGGTCATGGAGCGGAGAAGACATCAGGAAAATGTTTCGACGTGGAGCAGAGCCGGGGTGTCCTTCACGCATTCGAGACCGGCGATTTTCTTCGAAGCCTTCTGCATCGCGCCATAGGGCGCATCGTGAATCATGAGCACGAGAGGCACGGAGTCCGCCACCTGGCTTTCGGGTTGAATGACAGAGAGAATACCGATGCCGGAATCGCCCAGGGCTCCGGCAATCTGGGCCAGCACACCCGGCTGATCTTTGACGGACAAGCGCAGATAGTATTTAGAAACCGCATCCGCTGTCGGCTGGCATTTGCCGTAGAGATCGTGCGAGGTGAAGCCGTAGCAAAACCGCGGACTCTCCACCGCGCAGGCCGCCTCGGCCAGGTCGCCAAGGACCGAGCTGGAAGTGGGATCCTGGCCGGCGCCGCGACCGTAGAACAACGCTTCCCCCACCACATCCCCGCGAACGGCGATGGCATTGAAGACGCCGTTGACGGACGACAGGACATGCTGCTTCGGGATGAGAGTCGGGCAGACCCGCACTTCGATGGCCCGGCCTTGGCCGGCCTTGATCGTGGCCAGCAGTTTGATGCTGTAGCCGAGTTCGCCGGCGAACCGGATGTCCGCCGCAGTGACCGACTCGATTCCCGCCACAAAGATCTCCGCCGGATCGAGCCAGAATCCATAAGCGAGCGAGGCCAGAATGATAGCCTTGTGGGCGGCATCCCAGCCGTTGATGTCGAGTGCGGGATCGGCCTCTGCATAGCCAAGCTGCTGCGCCTCGGCCAGGGCCGGGGCGAAATCCATGCCGGTATCGGTCATGCGCGAGAGGATGTAATTGCTCGTGCCGTTGAGGATGCCGTGAATGCTCTCGAAGCGGTTTCCCACAAACGATTCGCGCACGATCTTGATGATGGGAATCCCCCCCGCCACCGCCGCCTCATAGAAGACCGGCACGCGCTTTTCCCGGGCGAGGCGGAAGATCTCCTGTCCGTGCTCGGCCAGCAGGGCCTTGTTGCCGGTGATGACAATCTTTCCCGCGGCGATGGCCTTTTTGACAAAGGCCAGCGGCGTTTCGATCCCGCCCATCAATTCAATGACAATGCGAATGCCCGGATCCGAAATAAGATCGTCCGTGTTGGTGGTAAACATTTCCGCCGGGGCGCTGACCTCACGGGTTTTTTTCAGATCACGCACGGCAATGCGCCGCACCGCGAATCGGGTGCCCAACCGCTGCGCGAGCAAGTCTCCGTTGGCCGTGAGGTTCTTGTAAACCCCCGCGCCAACAGTGCCAAATCCCGCCAGTCCTATGCCAATGGGCTGAGTCATTTCGAGCCGCAAAGTATCCGCGGCGGGCAGGGAAATGCCAAAGGAAATTTTCCACCCTGTTTCCCGCCGCCGTCCGCGGGGAAAAAATCCGCCTCTCCCGCGCCCGATAAACAGGGGGCCCCACCCCGCCGCAGGGCCGGATTTTGCCATGGGCACGGCTCTCCTGATGACCGTCCTCCGTGTCGCCACTGGCCTCGCGTCGGAAGACGAGCCTTCCGACAACCCGTCTGTGCTCACCGCCAACGAGACCCTGGCCCGCGCGGGCTTTCCGGCCATTCCGGAAAACGCCAGGGAACTGGAATGTTACGCCTGGACCGGTCTCGGCCCCGGCATCTCCGCGACCTTTCTGCTCAAGCGACCCGCCCTCGCCCCGTTCCCGGCCTCATTTCCCGGCCTCGACGAGCCCCCCCCCAGTCGCCGCAAGCTCCTTGCTCCGCCGCACCGGGCCGCACCGTGGTTCACCCCGGAAAACATCGAGAACGGCATCGTCCTTTCCCGCGGCCGGACCGCGAATGCCGCGCCGGAAATATTCCGGCTCCACGTCGATGCCAAAAACTCCCGCGTGTTCCGGTATTCCACTTGGAACCACAAGCGGACGCACCCCTGAGCCGTGCCGACGCCGTTTGCGTTTGTCGTCCGCGACGCAGCGGAAGCACGGTCGTCCCCCAACGCAGGAAGCCGCCTACCGCGAAGCCGCTTCAGCCCGGTATTGCGCGTAGGCCGTGCGCATGGCGAGGTAGCGATCCAAGGCACTCTTGATGGCCGCATCGTAAACCCCAAGCTGACGGTGAGTCGTGCGCAGGGAGTTCGCCGAGGGAATCGCGATGGTCCAGGTGTAGCCGCCGTAAACAATGGTCACCCAATTCACCGGATTGAGGCCATAATCGCCCGCCATACCCACCGTGTCGCGCA
>JBMOHI010000078.1:0-8251 GCA_049317925.1 Terrimicrobiaceae bacterium | reverse complement strand
CCATATCTACTCGAACAACGGCGACAGCCTGGCCCGCGCCAAGCAGATCATCAACGGCATGACCAAGGAAATCGGCGTGGGCGAGGTGTACCAGGGTACGGTCGTTTCCATCAAGGAGTTCGGCGCTTTCGTCGAAGTGCTGCCCGGCAAGGACGGCCTCTGCCATATCTCCGAGCTGGCGGACTTCCGGGTCAACCGCGTCGAGGACGTGGTGAAAATGGGCGATTCCGTCTGGGTCAAATGCATCGGCGTGGACGACAAGGGCCGGGTCAAACTCAGCCGCAAAGCCGCCATGAAAGAGCGCGACGAAGCCGCGGCGGTTCCCGCGTAACCCTGGAGGGCATTGCTTCGTCAATGCCCATTATTTAGGGAATCGACAAAGCGATTCCCTCCAAAAAGCCCGCCTTCACCGGCGGGCTTTTTTTGCGCGTGACAAACTCGTCACGATTTTTCCCTTTGTGAGTGGAGCTGTGCTCAGCAACCTGAGCTTCCCACCGACATTATGAAAAAAATCCCGCTTCTCTCGCCCTTTCGTCTGGCCGGTCTCATCTCCGCTGTGTGCGCCGCCTTGATCACGGCAGCCCCGGTCTTCGGCGGCACTGTCACAACCGACTCGACTGCGGAATCAGACGGTTCCGCCCTCGCCGATTGGTGGAACGGAAAATACATGACCGGAAACTGGTTCGGCGTCCGAGACACGCTGGAAGATCGCGGGCTTACGATCGCGGGAAAATACTACGGCGCCTACTTCGGCGTGGTGCAGAGCCAGCGCGGCCAGCGTGGGTTTTACGATCAGGGCCTCGAATTCGGCAGCGAGTTGAACTTCGGCAAGCTTTTTGATGTGGAGACCCTTAAGGGCGTAAAGGGCTTCGCCGGGCTGCGTTGGCGCGATCCCCGCCTCGCCGCGGATCCCAACCAGTTCGTGCAGAGCAGCAGCATGTTCAGTCCCACGAATTGGGCCTCCGGCACCCAGTGGCGCCTGCTTTCCTTCGGCTTGGAGATCGGCACGGATGATATTCTTTCCGTCAAGGACATGATCGTCTTCCGCGGCGGCTGGCTCCAACCCCAGCGGGAGTTCATCGATCAACCTCTTTCCAAGCTGTTCCTTAACAATGCGGTCAACAGCGCCAAGGGCGTCGGCGGCAACATTCCCTTCTCATCCAGCTTCTCCACCTGGGGCGGCACCTTGAAGGTGAAACCGTTAGACTGGTACTATGCCAAGGGTGGCCTCTTCATGGCCTACCCCTCCGCGACGACCAGCAGCAATCACGGTCTCGCCTTTCAGGGCTTCGCCCAGGACATCAGCCTCAACGGCCTGATGGCCATGGGTGAAACCGGCATCACGCCGAAAATCGGCACCTCCGAACTTCCCGGCAAGTATGCCGCGGGTGCCTACTATTGGGGCAACCAGAAGAACTCCTTCAACGGCACCTCCCAATACGGACAGTATGGATTCTACTTCCAAGCCGACCAAATGCTCTTCCGTGAGCCCAGCGCCGAGGTAGCCGCCCCGATGGGCAAGGGTCCTTCGGATGGCAAAAGCGTGGCCTCTGGAAAAAGCTTTAAAGCTCCCGTCTCCACCGAGAAACCCAAACTCAACGATCAGGGTTTAAGCATGTTCAACCTCGTGAGTTTTGCTCCGAAGTATAACAATCTCTTCCCGTTCTATTTCCAGACGGGCCTGGTTTACAAGGGCCTCATCCCCACCCGCGACGATGACCTCACCATGTTCTCCCTGGCCTACGGCAGCTACAGCTACTACAACATCGAAAACCTCCAGCAGAACGGCAACGTCAACCAGCCGAACTACACCATCTTCATGGAGTGGGGTTACCGCATCCAGATCAACAAATGGGCCTTCTTCCAGCCCTTCCTCCAATACGCCATTCAACCGGCTGGCACCGGAGCGGTGGAGAACGCCACCATCCTCGGCTTCTACACCGGGGTGAATTTTTAAGCTGGCACCTGGAGGGATGCAGGCCCTTGCATCCCTTAAACCAATTACAAACGCCGCCGCCAGGTTTCGCAACCGGCGGCGGTTTTGTTTTGTCCACCAAACAAAATCTGTTAGAAGAAATCCATGCGGATGAACCACCCGGACGGCAAGCGCCTGCTGGCGGCGGTTCGCGACGGCGACTACGCCCATGCCGGCGAGGAGGAAGCCATCCGGCTCACCTGGAAACGACTGCCGGAAAATCCCACGCAGCTCTGCCTTGATGCCGGCTGCGGACGCGGCGGCACTGCGGCCTTCGTGCAGAGAAGTGGCTGGGGAAAAGTCACCGGCGCGGACACCGACGCCGAGACCATCACCAATGCCCGGGCCGCCTATCCCGCGGTGGAGTTCCAGGCCGCCGACGTCAAAGACCTCGCGAGCCGCTTTCCCGCTCGCTTTGATCTCATTTATGCCTTCAACGCCTTCTATGCCTTCCCGGATCAGACCGCGGCCTTGCACGCGCTGGCCGGAGCCGCCAAAGCGGACGGCAAACTTTGCCTCTTTGACTACGTGGACCGCGGGGACTTCGCGCAAAGCCCGTTCCGCCAGTACCCCGAAACCCTTCTTTGGCAGCCCCTGCAACTCGAAACCCTTCCGGCCCTGCTGCAAACGGCGGGCTGGCGCGTCAGCACACTTTTACCCGTGCATGAGGAATTCCGCCGCTGGTATGCGGACCTGAACCAACGGTTTCAGAACCGGCAGGAAGACTTGCTCCGCCATTTCCCGGAGGACCTTGTCCGCTACGCCGCCGGGTATTACCGATCCCTGCTCCAGGCCATTGAGGATGGCGCGCTCGGCGGGGCCATCGTCTATGCCGATCGTCTTTGATTGCAGGGATGCAGGCCCTTGCGTCCCATCACTTTTAGGATGCGAGGGCCCGCATCCCTCCAAGAAACAGGGCGGCAAGGGCCTGCCGCCCTCCATTATTTCTCTGCCGCGACGGCTTCAAACTCCTCGGGGAATTTCGCCAGGAAGCTCTGGGTCGGCCAGGCGCAGGCCTCACCGAAGGCACAGACGGTGCGGCCGGCTATGTTGTCGGCCACATTTTTGAGGGTCTTGGGATCGGCTCCTTGTCCGCCGCCGTCGAGCATGCGGGTGGTGATTTTCGACATCCAAAGGCTGCCCTCACGGCACGGCGTGCACTGTCCGCAACTTTCGTGGGCGTAGAATTGATTGAGATTGTTCAGAGCCCAGACCATTTCGCGGGTATCGTCCATCACCATCACCCCGCCGCTGCCAACCATCGTTCCAACAGAACCGAGGGTGGCGGCGTCCATCACGACATCAAGGAGCTTGATCTCCTTGTCCACCATCTGGCCGTCCGCACCCTTCACTTTCACTTTGAAAACCTCCTCAGCCCGCAGAACCTTGGCCGAACTGCCGCCGGGAATGACGGCTTTCAATTTGCGACCCGGTTTGAGCCCGCCGCAGATGTCAAAAATCAATTCCCCCAGCGTAACCGCTCCGGCGGGAAGCTCGTAGAAGCCGGGCTTCACCACATCACCACTCACACACATGGTGCGGGTGCCGCCGTCTCCCGGCGTGCCCATTTTGGCATATTCCTCGGGGCCCATGCGCAAGATGTGCTTCACATGGCAGATCGTCTCGACATTATTGACGATGGTCGGCTTCATGTAGAGGCCGAGGACGGCGGGAAAATACGGCGGCTTGATGCGCGGATACGGACGTTTGCCCTCGAGCGATTCGAGCAGGCTGGTTTCCTCGCCGCAAATGTAGGCCCCTGCGCCCTGATGCACATAGATGTCGCAGTCGAAACCGGAGCCGAGAATGTTTTTGCCGACAAATCCGCGCGCCTTCGCCTCCTTGATCGCGTTCCAGACAATGCCGGCCGCCTCGGGGAATTCGCAGCGGATGTAAATGTAACTCAGGTGCGTGTTGGTCGCATACGCCGAGATGACGAGACCTTCGATCAACTGATGCGGATCGTAATGCAGGATGTAGCGGTCCTTGAACGTGCCGGGTTCGGATTCGTCGCCATTGACCACGATGTAGTGCGGCTTGCCGTCGTCATACTTGATGAAGCTCCATTTCACACCGCAGGGGAATCCCGCTCCGCCGCGTCCGCGAAGATTAGAAGCTTTGATCGCGTCAATGATCTCCACCGGCTTCATCGTGATGGCTTTTTTCAACGACTCGTAGCCGCCGTGTTTGATGAAGGTGTCGATCGAGGTGTCGTAGCCCGGTTTGCTGATGTTCTCGAAAATGATGCGCCGTTCCTTGGGATGGGGCGGCGGCATGACGAAAGGTTGGGCGGTCATTGGTATTTTCCGACGATGCCGGGGATGGCCTCCGGGGTGATTTTTTCGTGCAGGGTATTGTTGATCAGAGCCACGGGGGCGCTGCCGCAACTGGCCAGACACTCGACGAACTCCACGCTGAATTTACCGTCAGCCGAGGTGGGCGGGGCCTCGCCGAAACCATGATGTTCCGCATGGGGATCGAGGCCCACGGCAGAACAGAACTTTTCCTTAACCTGGTAGCTTCCCGCCATGGCACAGGCCAGGGTGCGACAGACGCGGATGATGGTTTTACCAGCGGCCTCGCGGCGGAACCACGGATAAAACGTCACCAATTCGTAGATATTGATGGGCTGGAGATCCAGCTTGGCCGCGATCCATTCGATGCCGGTGTCATCGACCGATCCAAAGTGATTCTGCCAGTAGTGCAGCAACGGAAGGGAGGCGCTGCGTTTGGACACCGGGTAATGCGTGACGATTTCATCAATCTCGGCCTCGAATTCCGGCGTCACCTTGTCGGCCTGCCGCTCGGAGGCGGCTTGCGGGTCGGCGGCGGTGGTCACGGTCATAATGCGAGAATGGTTTTCCTGTTTTCCAACGTCGGCATCAAGCAAAAGGATGCATCGACCGAAAAATCAGGAAGATGGAGGGAGTTCCGGCACCCTCAATGGTATTTCGCCGCCATGCTCCTGGCCGCTTCACCGATCTTCACCCTCAGCGCCTCCGGTTCGAGCACTTCGGCGTGTCCACCCCAACCGAGAATCCAGCTTTCCAAATCCGGCGCAAGACCGACCTGCAAGGTCAACTCGGCGCTTCCGTCCGCCGCTTTGCGGATCTTCTGTGACTTGTGCCACTGACGTTCCGCCACCAACCGCGTGGCGAATGCATCGAAGCGCACCCGGACCCGCTCGGTTTTTCCCGCTTCGAACGCTGCGAAGCTGCCGGAGAGCATTTGTGAGACGGAAAAATCCGCCGGACGCTGAAACGCAATCCGCAGATTTTTCGGTCCGGCGATGCGGGTGAGGGCAAAGGTGCGCATGTCGCCGCGCGCGAGATCGTTGGCCAGCAAATACCATTGGTTGCTGATGCAGGCCAGGTGGTAGGGCTCGACCCGGCGGCGTTCGGCTTTCTGTGCGCGCAAGGAGAGATAATCGAATTCGATGGTCTGGCTGGTCATGACCGCATCGGCCAGCACTTCAAATACCTCGATCTGCGCCTGCGGAACGCCAGCCGACCGGAAGGACACCGCCTCGGACAATTCGTGCAGCGAAACGCTGGCTTGGTCGCCTAGACTGGAAACGAGCTTTTCGAAAGCAGCATGGAGCGGTTTTTCAAAGGACGTGCCCCGGTATTGCTCGACCGCTTTCTGCGCCACCAGCAAGGCCACCAGTTCGCCCTCGCTCACTGTGATCATAGGAAACTGAGCCACGGGATGCGCATAGTGAAATCCGTGACGGGGTTGATCGTATTCGATTGGCAGTGCGAGTTGATCGCGCATGAACTCGATGTCGCGCTGGATCGTCTTGGTCGAGACTTCAAACTCCACCGCCAGCTTCGAGCAGTTCGGAAACTTTCCGGCTGTAAGGAGTTCGTGAATTCTCACCATGCGGAGCAGAGGGGGCCGTGCCGTGCTGGCCGCGGACAAGCCCGTCGGCATGGCGGATGGCGGGCCCCCGCCACCCTTTTCGACGGACGCCAGGGCCGGCGTCCCTCCAGTCCGCGATTTTTTTGAAACTTTTTCAGGCATAGGACACTCTATGTCTGATGCCTTCCGGCAAAGTCAAGGGCGTTATGAAAAACAACATTCAAAACTTCATCGCCAACATCACCCGCAAAACCCGTCCTGTCTGCCAGCAGCTCGAACTGCCGTTACCCGGTTCGCGCCTGACCCGCGACGAGGCCAATTTCCTGCTGGAGATCCGGCGTATGCGCGAGCAACTGGCCAAAGCCTGAGCCCGGAGTGATGCGGGCCCCGCTTCTAGGGGTCCGCGTAACTCCAGAAATCCAGGCTCGCGACGCGGAGGACTTCCGCTTATTTCTCGCCCTGATGCAACTCGGTCTGGACCTCCAAAGCGCGCCATCTCTGCAACCGGCTCCGAAAATCCATTCGGTCACGGAGGTCACACGCCGGGTCCGCGAACTGATCGAGAAGGGTGTCGGCGAGGTCTGGGTGGAGGGCGAGATTTCCAATCTCCGCCGCCAGGCTTCCGGACACCAGTATTTCACACTCAAAGACCCGTCCTGCCAGCTCTCGTGCGTGCTCTTCAGCGGCGCGGCGGCGGCTTTGCGCGGGGTCAGGCTGGCCGACGGACAAAGCATCCAGGCGTTCGGCCAACTCTCCGTTTACGAACCGCGCGGTCAGTATCAGATGATCGTGCGGCTGGTGCAGGAGCGGGGCGCGGGGGCCTTGCAGGAAAAGTTCGAGGCCCTTAAGCGCAAATTGGCAGCCGAGGGACTCTTCGATCCGGAAAAAAAACGCCCGCTGCCGCGCTTTCCCCGGCGCATCGGACTGGTCACCTCGCCCACCGGCGCGGCCATCCAGGATTTCCTTAATGTCCTGCACCGCCGACATCCCGGCATCGAAGTCTTCATCAATCCCGTCCGCGTGCAGGGCAAGGGAGCCGCGGCGGAAATCGCCCGGGCTATCCGGGAATTCGGCGAGGCAGAAAAACACGGCCTGCCTGCGATGGATGTCCTGGTCGTGACGCGCGGGGGCGGCAGCATCGAGGATTTGTGGGAATTCAATGAGGAAGCCGTGGCCCGGGCCATCGCCGCTTCGCCGATCCCGGTGGTCAGCGCGGTCGGACATGAGATTGATTTCACCATCGCGGATTTTGCCGCCGATCTCCGCGCCGCTACACCCAGCGCGGCGGCCGAGATTCTGGCCGCCGACCGGATGGAAATTCTGTCCAGCCTGCGGCAAATGGCCGCACGCATCGCCCGCGCCGGGCGTGGACGCCTGGATCTGGCGGAGGCACGCCTGTCAGCCATTTCCCAATCCGCCGCGTTGCGTGAACCGGCCCGTCGTTTGCTGGAATTGCGTCAAACCTCAGACCGCGCGGCTGATGCCATCCATCAAGCCGCCGGCCTCGCTCTCGAGCAGAAAAAAACCTCCCTCCGCCACAGTTCCGCCCGCCTTGCGGCCCAGTTCCCCACCCGCGCCATCCGGGAATCGCGTTTGCATTGCCGCATGATCCTGCAGCGGATGGGCGAACCGGTTCGCCGGGAACTGACCGCGCGACGTGCCCGGCTGGACCGCGCATCCGGCATTCTCGGATCACTCAGTCCCGAGGCCACGCTATCCCGCGGGTTCACCATCACGATGGACGATTCGGGAAAGCCGTTGACCACCGCACGGAAGATTGCCACCGGCACGAAACTGCGAACCCGTTTCCACGATGGCGAGGTGGATTCCACCGTGGAGGAATGAGGGGCGTCGCATCCCACATTTGAAAACGGCGGCTAGGGCCCGCCGCCCTCCACCTTTTCCGATGGTTGACGCCACCGCGCCGCCGCGGGTATGAAAGGTGACGCGTGAGCAAGACCTTTCCCGAACTCGAAGCCATTTACCGCCGTCCGTTTTTTGATCTCATCCAGGAAAGCCGCCGCGTGCATGCCGCCCACTGGCCCGGAAACGAGATGCAGCTTTGCACGCTCCTGAGCGTTAAGACCGGCGGGTGCAGCGAGGATTGTTCCTACTGCGCCCAAAGTTCCCGCTACCAGACCGGCGTGCAGCGGGAAAAACTCATGACCGTGGACGAAGTGTTGCCTCATGCCGAACAAGCGCGGGCCAATGGTTCGACCCGTTTTTGCATGGGCGCGGCCTGGAAGGGCGTGCGTGATGGTGATCAAAAATTCGAGCAGATGCTGGAAACAATCCGTGAGGTCAGCAAGCTGGGTATGGAGGTCTGCGTGACCCTCGGCCAACTCTCCGATCCCGAGGCCAAAAAACTCAAGGAAGCCGGTGTCACCGCCTACAATCACAACATCGACACCTCGC
>JBMOHI010000077.1:0-8258 GCA_049317925.1 Terrimicrobiaceae bacterium | reverse complement strand
CGCATCCGCCTCAAGGCCTTTGACTATCGCATTCTGGACGCCTCCGCGGCCGAGATCGTCGAAACAGCCAAACGCACCGGTTCCAAAGTCACCGGCCCGATCCCGCTCCCGACCCGCATCGAGAAGTTCACTGTGAACCGCTCTCCTCACGTGGATAAAAAATCCATGGACCAATTTGAAATCCGCACGCACAAGCGCCTGCTGGATATCGTCGAACCCACCGCCAAGACTGTGGACGAGCTGCGCAAGCTCAACCTCCCGGCCGGCGTGGACATCACCATCAAAATCTAACGCTACCCACCGTCATGAGCATCGGACTTTTAGGAAAAAAACTCGGGATGACCCGCGTCTATGACGACAAGGGGCGCATCTCCACCGCCACCGTCATCGAAGCCGGCGGCAACCGCATTTTGCAGGTCAAAAAAGCAGATAAGGACGGCTACACCGCCATCCAAGTCGGCTTCGGCGACCAGAAACCCCAGCGCGTGAGCAAGGGCCAACTCGGCCACTTCGCCAAAACTTCCTCGACCCCGAAGAAATTCGTCCGCGAGTTCCGTCTCGCCGCCGGCGAGGCTGCTCCCGAGAGCGCGGATCTTCCCGTGACCGTCTTTGAAGTCGGCCAATATGTGGACGTCATTGGTCAGTCCAAGGGCAAGGGTTTCCAAGGTGTTGTGAAACGCTTCCATTTCGCCGGACAACCCCAGACACACGGTTCCATGATGCACCGCCGCAACGGCGCCATCGGCAACCGTTCCACTCCCGGTCGTGTCTGGAAAAATATGGGCATGCCCGGTCACATGGGTGACGAGCGCATCACCGTCCAGAACCTCCGCATTTTGCAGGTTCGCGAAGAGGATGGCGTCATCATCGTCAGCGGAGCCATCCCCGGAGCCAAGGGCACCAACGTCATCGTCCGCCCTTCCATCAAAAACAAGAAGCCGAAGGTCGAAACCGCGGCCCCTGCCAAGAAGAAGTAAGTCATGAGCGCCACCATTTTTACTGCTGACGAGGCCAAGAAGGCCAAGATCGAGCTGATCACCGAACCCGCCAAAGGCCGCCAGGCCGTCCACGACGTTGTTGTCGCCATGCGGGCCAACCGCCGCGCCGGCACCGCCCAGGCCAAGACCAAGGGCGAGGTCGGATTGAGCGGAGCCAAACCTTGGCGTCAAAAAGGCACCGGTCGCGCCCGCGCCGGCGACAAAGCCTCCCCGATCTGGGTCGGCGGCGGCGTGGTCTTCGGACCCCGCAATCGCAGCTACGCCAAGCACACCCCGAAAAAAGTCAAGGTCCTCGCCTTCCGCAAGGCCCTGAGCGAACGCATCCTCGCTGGTGACGTTCTCCTCGTCGATGCCTTCGCCACCAAGGAGCCCAAGACCAAAAAATTCCTCTCCCTCCTGGCCGACACCGCCAAGGACGCCCGCAAGGCCCTCGTCATCGGTGCCAGCTTCGACGAGACCACCTACCTCGCCGCCCGCAATGTGCAAAAGGCCGTGCTGGCCCGCGCCGCCGACGTCAACACCGAGCAGCTCCTGGCCTTCGATAAAATCATCGTCACCAAGGAAGCTCTCACCACCCTCTCCGAAAGGCTCGCGTCATGAACGAAACGTTTGACCATATCCAAACCGTGATTCTCACGGAAAAAGCGACCCTGCTTTCCGAGAAGCACAACCAGTACGTTTTCCGCGTCAGCCCGCGCGCCAACAAGCTTGAGATCAAGCGCGCCGTCGAACAGCTCTTCAAAAAGACCGTGGTCAACGTCAACACCGCCAACCACGCCGGCAAGAAAAAGCGCGAACGCACCGCCCAGCTCGGACGCCGCGCCCATTGGAAAAAAGCCGTCGTCACCCTCAAGGAAGGCGATAAACTCGACCTCGTCTAAACCTTTAAGGACACACTGCCATGGGACTCAAAACTTTCCGCCCCCTAACGCCTGCCAGCCGTTTCAAGGAGCTTCCCGATTTCGCCGAAATCACCAAGGACAAGCCCGAGAAAAAGCTCACCACCTCGCTGAAAAAATCCGGCGGCCGCAACAACAACGGCCGCATGACCATGCGCCATCGTGGCGGCGGTCATAAGCGCAAATACCGCATCATCGATTTCAAACGCTCGAAGCGCGACGTCATCGCTGAGGTTCTTTCCATCGAATACGATCCGAACCGCTCAGCCCGCATCGCCCTCCTGCAATACCCGGACGGCGACAAAACCTACATCATCGCCCCCGCCGGACTCGAAGTCGGGGCCAAGGTCAGCGCCGGGGAAAAAGCCGATCCCAAAGTCGGCAACGCCCTTCCGCTCAAGGCCATCCCGCTCGGTTCCGCCATTCACAACATCGAGATCATCCCCGGCCGTGGTGCCCAGATGATCCGCAGCGCCGGATCCCAGGCCGTCCTGGCCAGCCGCGAGGCCGGATACGCCCTCATCAAACTCGCCTCCGGGGAAACCCGCAAGGTGAACGAGGAGTCCTACGCCACCATCGGACAGGTCGGAAACACCGACCACATGAACGTTTCCAGCGGCAAAGCCGGACGCACCCGCTGGCTCGGACGCCGCCCGCATGTCCGCGGTATGGTCATGAACCCCGTCGATCACCCCATGGGTGGCGGTCAGGGCAAGAGCAAGGGCGGTGGCGGACGCCACCATCCGATGAGCCCGTGGGGCCAGCTCGCCAAAGGCTTCAAGACCCGCCGCAAACACAAAACCTCCGACCGCTTCATCGTCCAGCGGCGCAAGGCAAAAGCTAAGAAATAATCATGGCACGCTCGCTCAAAAAAGGCCCGTTCGTGGAGTGGAAACTCCTCGATAAAATCGACAAGATGAACGATTCCAACGTGAAGAAGCCGATCAAGACCTGGTCGCGCCGCAGCACGGTGACTCCGGATTTTGTCGGTCACACTTTCAACGTTCACAACGGCAAGACCTTCATCCCGGTCTTCGTCACCGAGAACATGGTCGGCCACAAGCTCGGCGAGTTCTCCCCGACCCGCATCTTCAAGAAACACGGTTCTCACACCGCTAAAGTGACCAAATAGACCATGAGACTCGCTGCTCTAGCGGCGGGACTCATTGCTCTCCTTCCGGTTGCAAGACTGGTTGCGCAGAGCGATCGATCTTTGACAGATTCTGAAAATGGAATCCTTCTCGCGCAGAGGGCCACGGTTACCGTGCCCCCGCTCGACGGAGGCTCCTCCGATGATGTGGAAGTGCTGCAGGAAAAAATCCTCCTGCTCCGCTCCAGCATCAAATCCCTGACGGACAGCCTGGCCATCGCCAACAGCGAGGCCGAGACGTTCAAGCGGCAGTCCAACGATCTCGAACTCAAACTCGAGGCCCTCGGCATTGCCGGCGCGGAAAAGGACCAAAGCAAACTCGAACAGCGCCTCCTGGCCGCTGTGCGCGACCTGCGCCTGATGAAGAAACAGCAGGATGAGGCGACCAACCAACTCGTCCGCCTCTCCGAAGCCATCCAGGTGTTGATGAAAAGCACCGACCTCATCGACCCGCAAATCCGGCTCTCCGTTGAAACCGAACTCCGCAAGACCAATGAAATCCTTGGCACGCCGGCCGCAGCCAAAGCGGAATCCGCCGACGCTACTCTCAATGATGGCATGGTGGTGGATGTGAAGGAGGACCTCTCCCTGATCATTGCCAACATCGGCCAGAAGCAGGGAGTCCAGATCGGCATGCCCTTCCAAGTCGTGCGCGAAGGCAAGCTCATCGGAGAAGTGCGCGTCGTAGACGTGCGCGAACGCATCAGCGGAGCCGTTATTCAGAATCTCGAATCAGAAAAAACGCCGATCAAATCCGGCGACCGCCTCAAAGTGGACGCCCGACAGTAAAAATCCCAAATCGAAAATCATCATGCAGGTTAAATCCATTCATCGCAACGCACGGATCTCCGCTTTCAAATGCCGTGAGGTCACGCGGGAAATTCAAGGTCTTCCGGCCACGGACGCCCTCGACTTGCTCAAGTTTGTTCCCAAGAAGGCCGCCGGCCTCGTCCGCAAAACCCTCGCCAGCGCCGTGGCCAACGCCGAGAACAACAACAATCTCAACGTGTCCAACCTCGTCGTGCTCGAAGCCGTGGTGGGTGAAGGTGCGACTTTCAACCGTTTTCAGCCCAAAGCCCGCGGCAGCGCCGGACCGATCCGCAAGCGCACCAGCCACATCCGCATCATCCTGACCGACGAAGTCGAAATCAAACGCCGCGAGAAAAAATCCGGCGGAAAGAAAAAGCCCTCGGCCAAGAAAGCCGGCTCCAAAAAGCCTGCTGCGGAGAAACCCGCTGAAGCCGCCGAAGCCCCGGCTGCCGAAGAGTCGAAGTAAAAATCGACAGATCCTAATCTCGAAAAGGGCGCGACCATCAGATCGCGCCCTTTTTCGTGCGGTCGAGGGAGGCACGGCCCTCAATGGGCGTCATTCCCCGAGTGCCCGGCGGTCATTGACCACTGCGACAGGGACAAATATGAACCGCTGTCGGATTCTCTGGGCGTTTGCTGCCTCATCTGATAGCGGATCTCGAAAGGATTGCCCGCCCTTATGCGCCCTGCCCTCGTGCTGCTTCTGATGGTCCTCGCGACCGCCTCTTTGCCAGCAGCCCCGAATGCCGAGGAACAGGCAATGATCGACTCGCTTTTGCATCAGGCCCGGCAGGAACAGAAGGGAGGGAAACTCAGCCATGCCCGGACGTTTTGCCATGCGGTGATCTTCCTGGATCCCGCAAATATGGAGGCATTTCAACTTTTGCGAACCCTGCCTTCCTTCTCCGAAAGCCGCACGGATGGAGTTGCCTTTGAGAAATTCCGGGGCTTTCCCTCCACAAACAAAGCCATGGAGATGCAGATGCTGCGTTTTCGCTCGGTGGCATCCGGGGAATTGCTGCCCGCCCTTAATCCGCAATTGGGCCGGCAGCGATAGCACGGGTGCTCTTTCAGGCGGATCACTCATCGCCCCAGCGCTGAGGAGCCGAAAGGACACCTCGTAGCCGCGCTCGTGAGAGCGTGGCTTACCCCCCACGTTCTGACGAACGCGGCTACGGATCACAGAACGCAGGACGCCGCTTGAATTTTTCCACAAGGTTCGCTCTGCTAACGAGATGACAAACCCCGTCTGGCCCAAGGAAGTCGAGGAGGGACTCATTCTCACGGACAACGCCATGGGGGTGATGACGGAGGAGCCTTCCCCGGCGGCCGAGGCATTTGTTTCCCACGCTCGGAACGCACGGCGTCCGCTTTTGGAAGTGGGGGCGGCCTACGGCAACGCCACTCTGCCCGCTCTGGCCACGGGCGCCACCGTGATCGCCAACGATCTGTCCGCCACGGAACTGGCCGTTCTGGCGGCGTCCGCCCCGGCGGAGTCGCTCCGGCATCTGGTGTTGGCTCCGGCACGGTTTCCGTCCGAGTTAGCATTCGGGGACGGCAGTCTGAGCGGCGTGCTGGCCGCGCAGGTGTTGCATTTCTTCGATGGCTCCACGGTGGAACTTGCCTTTCAAAGTGTGTTCCGCTGGCTGGAACCCGGCGGAAAGTTTTTCGTCGTGGTGATGACGCCGAGCCTCAGCTATTACAGCCTCCTGCGCCCGGCTTACACCGAACGGGCTGCACAGGCGGAGCGCTGGCCGGGAATTTTTGATCCCCGCACCGTCGCCTCTCCCGATTGGCGCGACCGGCTTCCCTCCATGGTGCATCTGTTTGAAAAAGACATCCTTTCCCGCTGCGCGGTCGAGGCCGGTTTTTCGGTCGAGACGCTGGAGTATTTTTGCTTCCGCCATTTTCCCGAAAAACACCGCACCGACGGCCGCGAATACATCACGATGACTGCGGTTAAGCGGTGAGTGCCGGGTGAAAAGCGGCGGACGGATCCTGTCGGGGATTGTTTCGCAATCACGCTCCCCGAGCCAGCAAACCGGTCAGATAGGGCAGAAGTTGTTTTTTGCGCGACACCACGCCGTCCAGTTTCCAAGCGCCCTCGCCGGCCTCGGGATAGTCGATCAGGCGGGTGAAGGAATGGGCTCCCCGCACCAGCAGGATGGAATTCTGCGTGTTCACATCCGTGACCAGCAGCGTGGAAAACACATAGCGGTGGGCGACGCGGTACGCCTCCAATGCATCGAGCAGGGCGCTCTTTTTTGATTCAAAAGGGGCAAAGCTCAGTTCCTCGATCTGCGCGACGCTGAAACGCTGGCCGCGTTCCTCGTATTCCTTGCAGTCCGCCGTCACGACCTCACTAGCCTCCATGGTCAGCAGCGGGGAACCCACTGAGAAAATTTCCGCCGCGAGGATGGCCGGCTCGACCCCGCTGATCTGCGAGAGGGCCTTCATCACTGCGCGGTCAATGTCGGTGGTCGTCGGCGAGGTCAGGTTTAGCGTGTCGGAAATCACCCCGCACATCAGCAGTCCGGCCAGATTCTTTGGAATGGAAAATCCGGCTTGCTGAAACAGGGTGGCGACGATGGTGCAGGTGGAACCCACCGGACGGTTCATGAACAGAATGGGTGCCTCGGTCGGCGCCGCCCCGATGCGGTGATGATCGATGATCTCCGCGATGGAAATGTCGTCCGCGCCGTCCACCGCCTGGGTCAGTTCGTTGTGATCCACCAGAATCAATTGCCGCGGCACCGGCTTGAGGAAATCGCTTTTCGAAAGAATTCCGGCCAGGCGCCGGTCGCAGTCGAGGACGGGAAAGGCGAATTGCGGTGAAAGCGCCACTTCCCTCTGGGCCTCCGCCAGCGGGGTTTCCGCCGTGACGGAAATGTAGTCATCGTAAATCATCCGCCCGGCCCGCACCGCGCTGCGGCCGAGAAGCACCGTCGTCGCCGTATCGTGCGGCGAGCTGATCACCTCCGTGCCGTGCTCGCGGGCCAAAGCCAGGATCTCCTCATCCACCGGCATGTTTCCCGTCACGATGAGGGCGTGCACCCCGGACTTGATGGCCATGCGCTGAATGTTCCGTCGGTCCCCCACGATGAGGACGGTTTTTTTATGATCCATCAGGGCCAGGCGCCGTTCGAAGGAATCGGTCTGCATCGCCGCCACGACGAGAATCAAATGCCGGGTCTCGCTCTCCGGTGAACCCGCCAGCAGCTGTCCATTCAGCGTTTCCGTGATGTCTTTCAGGGAGGCATGCACCTCGCGGGCGGAGGACACTCTGTCCTTCGGCGGAAAAAGATACTGGCTGATTTTGAAGCCGGAGATCAGGCCGACGCACCGCCGGTCTTCATCGACCACGGGCAGCCCGCGAAAGCGGTTTTCGCCGATGCGGGTCAGGGCCTCATAGACCGGTTCGTCGCGACCCGCGCAGATCACGTCGTGTTCCATCACGTCCTCGACCCGTGGCTGGACGCTGGTGACAAAAAGAGGGGCGTCGAATCCGAACTTCTGCAGGGCAAAATCAATCCGCGCGTTGGTGTTGCCACAACGGGCGGGCAGCACGTTATCCGTGCCCGATGCTCGCTTGAACTCTGCGTAGCCAATGGCGGAGCAAATGGCGTCCATGTCGGGATTCTTGTGGCCGATTACGAGGGTCTGCATGTGTGCTCGACAGAATGGACGGGATTTGGACGATAGAAAAGACCGTATGAAAACCGTTTTCGCCTTGCTGGTGTCGTTCGGGATGGCTCTGAGTGCAGTCCGTGCGCAGGAGACCGCGTCGTCGCCTTCTGCCGCAACGATGGACGGCATCCTCCTGCGGCTCAATCTTTGGGAAACTACCGCCCTCGATGTCCAGCCCGAGTTCAAAGCGCTCCGCTTCGAATGGACCTCCGCTGCCCAAGACACCGCCCGCACCGCCGCCAAGGGACTCACCTTTGGGCAACGTCCGCTCAACGAAGTCCTGCTCCGTTTTCGAGAGGGCAAATTGTCAGAGGCCATCCTGATCTACTTCAACCGCGGTGATGCCGGTGACCTTGGGGAGGATCGCTTCGAAAAACTCCTCGCCGACATCACGGCGGAACTCAGCACCCTCACCGGACGTCCCCCGGTCGAGCGCGGACGCGATGCCACCAGCGCGGTCAAGGCCGAGGGCCGTGCCTGGGAAACGGACACCACCGAGCATCTGCTCGAATGGAGTGCCACCAAGGAGTCGCGGGCCAAGGATACCCCCTTCCGCGCCGAGTTCATCCGTCTCACCATCCGGCCGAAAAACACGTCCGTGCGCGCCATCGGAGCCACTGTCCCCACCAATGCCTCCCGTGACGCCGTGAAACGATTCGTCGGACGCGACCATGTCGAACGCCTGCCCGACGGCACCGTCTGGCTGAAGGACAT
>JBMOHI010000076.1:0-8278 GCA_049317925.1 Terrimicrobiaceae bacterium | reverse complement strand
GGATCACCGCGGCGAAGAATAGCCGGAGTGGGGCGCGACGCAACCCGAGTTTGCAAGAGTGCACGGCGGCCTCTTCCGGCTTGGCAGGGGGCGCTTGATCGTGTGCACTTGCTCCATGGCGCGATCGAAAAACGGCAACCATGCTTTCACCGGTGTCTTTCTTGTTGGGCTGGGGGTCATCGCCCTCTTTAATTTCTGGTGGCCGGGCATCATGTTTGTTATCGCCGTGGCCATGCTGGTGTCGGCGCTGCTGGACGGACGGTTGGGCGAGAACCTCATGGGCATCGCCATTCTGCTCGGCATCGGCATCGTCGGATTGCTGGGCAAGCTGCACCTCAACACCGGTCTGACCTTTTGGCCTGTTCTGTTCATCGTCATCGGACTGGCCTATTTGGTGAAGACGTTCTGGAAACGGGACGCGTGAAAGCGTGAGCAATGTCCCTGGAGCCAGACGCGCTCTCGCGCTGCTCCTCTCCCTTAATCTCCTGTGCTATCTCGACCGCTATATCCTGGCGGCAGTGGAACCAGAAATCCGGGCGGCGTTTTTTGCGCCTGATGATCCCGCGGCCATGGCCAAGACCGGTTCACTGGCCACGGCTTTTCTGGTCAGCTATATGGTGCTCGCGCCGCTTTTCGGATGGTTGGCCGACAGGTTTTCCCGCTGGAAGCTCATGGCTTTTGGCGTGGCGGTGTGGAGTCTGGCCACGTTGGGTTCCGGTTGGGCCGCAACCTTCGGGTTCTTGCTGCTGGCGCGGATTTTTGTCGGGGCGGGGGAGGCAGCCTACGGACCGGCGTCACCGACGATTCTGGCTGATTTGTTTCCGATCCAGAAACGCGGAATCGTATTGGCGTGGTTTTTCGCTGCGATTCCGGTGGGCAGTGCCTTGGGATATATCTTTGGCGGCGTGGTGGCGGGATGGCACGGCTGGAGGGCTCCGTTTCACTATGCCTTTTTTCCGGGGATGATCCTGGCGGCTTTGTGCCTGTTTTTCAAAGACCCGCGGCCCGTGCGCGCGGCCACGCATCGTCATGCGGCATTATCCGACTACACCGCGCTGTTACGCATCCCGTCC
Source organism: Terrimicrobiaceae bacterium (assembly GCA_049317925.1). Lineage (GTDB taxonomy): Bacteria > Verrucomicrobiota > Verrucomicrobiia > Chthoniobacterales > Terrimicrobiaceae > CAMASH01. The sequence goes on along the minus strand of JBMOHI010000076.1, from coordinate 7,205 downwards.
TTCGTCTTCAATGTGGGAGCGCAAACGGCCATGACCTTTGCCATCGGCGGTATGTCGTTTTGGGCTCCGGCCTATTTCCATGGGACGCGCGGACAACCGGATCTGGCGCAAATCAATCTGATCTTTGGCGGCATCACAGCGGTGGCGGGCTTGACTGCGACCTTGTTCGGCGGCTGGTTGGGAGACCGTCTGCGAAATCGCGTTTCCGGCGCGTATTTGGTGGTGTCAGCCGGTGGAATGCTGGTGGCCTTCCCCTGCACCCTGGCCATGCTTTTCGCCCCGTTTCCCCTGGCATGGGTGCTCTGCTTCTTCGCCATCTTTTTCCTCTTCATGAATATCGGGCCGGCCAACACCGCCATCGCCAATGTGACGAGCCCGGCGGTGCGATCGACGGCCTTCGCGCTGAACATTTTTGTGATTCACGCGTTGGGCGACGCGATTTCGCCGCCGCTGATCGGAGCAATCGCCGACCGTTCCAGCCTTACCGCCGGTTTCGTGGTGGTTTCCCTGGCGATGCTAGTGGCGGGATTGCTTTGGCTTTTCGGTTCGCGCTTTCTTCGGCGGGACGAGGAGAAGATTGAACTTCAGCCAGTGCTCGGTTGAGGGCGCGAACCGAGGAGAAGCCGCAGCGCAGGGCGGTCTCTTTCAGCGAAGCGGCGTCGTTCTTCAACATTCTTCGCGCCGCCTCCACCCGGAGACCACGAAGATAGCGGGCGGGGGACAAACCGGTTTGCCCGGTGAAAATGCGGGTCAGGTGTTCGCGGGATAGTCCCGCTTCGTCCGCCAGTTCCTTGATCCCGAGGGGTTCGCGGTAGCGGGCCCGGCAGATACTCATGACCATTTCGACCGGATGGGATTCTTTCGGATGATAGAGCTGGCGGGCCCATTCCACCAGGAAGGCGTAGCATTCCACGCTGATATCGTGGGGGTCCGACACGACGCGCCTTTCCGCCTTCGCCGTGATGGAATCAAAGGCGGCGCAGGCGGCGGATCGTTTTGGCAGAGGAAGGACGGGGCCGTGCCATGTGCGCAAACCGCGGCCCAGCAGGGCGGCGAGGGGACCGTAGAAATTGACCCAGGAGAACTCCCACGGTCCGGCGGCTGCTTCCGGATAGTGGTAGGAACTGTCCTCCGGAACCACGGCTAGAAAAGCATGTTCGGGTGGAACGCTCCAGCATCTGCCCTCCCACGAGAAAATGCCCTGGCCCGCTATGGTGCGTTGAATAATCACAAATTGTTCATCGCTTCGCCGCTGATTATCCCAGGAGTAGCGCGCAGAAGTCACCCTCTGAAACCCTTGTCCAAAAGGTGCGGAGATTCCCAGCAGGCTGTTTTCGAAAGAGGTCATGCAATATATATCACAAAATGGCAGGAGAATATCACACCTTCTCTCTTGATCGATCAAGAGGCGTTTCGCACGCTCGGTCATGGCAAAATCCACCTCCACCAAGAAATCCCTCGGGCATGCCGCCCACACGAAATCGTCTGCGGCGAAAGGTCTTCCGGGTCAATTCCTCCGCCCGATCAAGATCACATTGCTGGGAGCGGGCAGCGGGTTCACCCCGCGGTTGATCAATGATGTGCTCAAAACGCCGGGTCAGGCCGGCGGGGTCATCGCGCTGGTGGACATCGACCGGTCCCGCCTGGTCACCATGAAGCAGGTTGTGAACCGCCTTGTCGCGAAGATCGGGGTCAAGGGTTGGAAAGTCATTGCATCACAAAACCGCCGCGAGGTGATGAAGGGCAGCGACTACATTGTGAATTGCATTGAGGTCAGCGGCCTCGAGTGCGTGCGGCACGACAACGACATCCCCAAGAAGTATGGCATCGATCAATGCATCGGCGACACGATCGGGCCCGGAGGACTATTCAAGAGCCTGCGCACGATTCCGGTCTGGCTGGAAGTTTTGCAGGATGCCGAAAGGCTGTGTCCGCAGGCCATCGTCTTGAACTACACCAATCCGATGAACATGATGTGTCTGGCGGCGGCCCGCACCTCAGCGATGGAGGTGGTCGGCCTGTGTCATTCGGTGCAGGGAACCAGTGCTTTGCTGGCCAAGCGCGCCGGAGTGCCCATTGCGGAAATGGATTGGGAGTGCGCGGGCATCAATCATCTGGCCTGGTTCGTGAAGCTCGCTCATCAGGGCCGGGATCTCTATCCCTTGCTGAAGAAGAAAGCCCGGGCTGATCTGGCCGGGCGTCCGTCCGATCCGGTGGATGCCAAGGATCTCGTGCGCAAAGACATGATGATTCAATTCGGAGCCTTCATCACGGAGTCCAGCGGACACCTTTCCGAGTACCTGCCGTATTACCGGAAACGCCCGGATCTGATCGAAAAATACTCCCGCGACGGTTACCATGGCGGTTCGTCTTTTTACGTGGACAACTGGCCGACCTGGCGCAAGAACGCCGACGCGGAGCGTCTGGCCATGGTGCGGGGCAAGACTCCAGTGGAATGGGAGCGAAGCTGGGAGTATGCGAGCTGGATCATCGAGGCGCGGGAAAAGGATGTGGCCTTTCGTTTTCACGGCAATGTGATGAATCAGGTCGCTGGCGGCGGGGGATCCTTGATTACCAACCTTCCGGCCAATGGCTGCGTGGAGGTGGCCTGTCTGATCAATCGCAACGGAATCCAGCCCACGCGGTTCGGGGCTCTGCCCGCGCAAATGGCCGCCTTGTGTTCTTCCAACATGAGTGTGTTCGAACTCGGCGCGACCGCCGCGGTGGAGCGCAGCAAAGAAGCGGCTATTCATGCTCTGATGCTCGATCCGCTTACTGCCGCGGTGTGCAGTCCGGCCGAGATCCGGGCGATGACGCTGGAAATGTTCCAGGCCGAGAAGGCTTTCCTGCCTGGGTACAAATAAATCCCCTTTGTCCCCCTTTGGAGTAAAGGGGTGGCGTGGCGGTCAACGCCTCAGTATTTTTGCGACCAGAGCACGGGGTTGAGTGGTCCGTCGACCATTTGGCCGGCGGACGTGTTGTTGCACCAGTCGCGCAGGTCGTTTTCCTGATTTTTGTTTTTAGGAGAAGCCGCCTGGATGTTTTCGTCCATGTAGATTATGGTCATGACCCGGCGGGGATCCGCAGAGGTGTTGGCCCCGGCGCGATGGAAGGTCCATCCCAGATGAAAACTCACTTCGCCGATGTCGAAGGGAGTTTCCTCGATGTCGGCCTGAGCTTCCTTGAGAGATTTCTGGATGAGTTGCTCGCTGTCGTCACTGATTTCGATGTCCCGCCCAAAGGTCATGCGATGGGTTTTGCGGGCGAAGGCGAGGGGACCCATTTCCGGACGGGTTTCCTGAAGGGGAATCCAGGCTGTGATGGTGCGGTCGCTGGATAGAGGCCAGTAGTATTGATCGGCGTGCCAGGGCGTGATGCCGCCACCCGGCTCTTTGTAAAGTGCCTGGTCGTGGTACATGCGCACGCCGCTGACCTCCAGGAGTTCTGCGGCAAGGCGGGCCAGCTTAGGGGCAAAAGAAAATGCCTTCACTGTTTCATTCTTGGTCCAAATGTTCATGACCTGCAGAAAAGCCTTCTGATACGTGCTGCGCTGCTCCATGGGGAGGTCGAGGGTGTTGAGGCGCTTGACTTGGCCGGTGATGACTTCGCCGAAGAAACGGATGGTTTCCAGCGTGAGCACATTCTTGATTTTGACGTAGCCGTACTCGCGGAGATATTCGATCTCTGCGGGAGTGACCGTGTGATGGCCGGTGAGGTCCTGGAGGATTCTTTCGGGAATGGCAGTGAGTGTGGGTGCAAGACTCATGGGTTGGGTTTGAATTGCGAAGAACCTGCCGCATCGTGCGGGGAAAATCTTCCAGTCCATTGACAAAAACTGATACTTTATTGACCAATAGCCGATGAAGGCCCTTTTCGAAAAAATCTCCCTGCCTTCAGGCGAAGCCTTCGTTTGCCGGGAGTATCACGTCCCTCGCTTTACCATGCCCTGGCATTTCCATCCGGAGTGCGAGTTGACCTTGATTGTGCGCGGCCGGGGGACGCGGTTTGTCGGAGACAGTATTGCGAGGTTTAATGACGGGGATCTCGTTTTGCTGGGCCGGAATTTGCCGCATTATTGGTGGAAAGATGCGGAGGACCGGCGGCGGGCCCGCTCCGTGGTCTTGCAGGCCAGAGCCGGATTTGAGGACGAAGCGATTTTTGACCTGCCTGAAGCGGCGAAGATCAGGGATTTGTTTCTGTTCGCCCGGAGGGGTTTGGTTTTCTCCGGCGAAGTCCGTGATCGCGTCGCGGAAGACCTGCTGCGCATGAAAAGTGTGCACGGATGGGAGCGCCTTTGCCTTTTGTTCGAGATGCTCGGACAGCTGGCCGATGTGAAGAAGCCGAGATTCCTCGCCTCCGCGTCGTTCTCCCCGGAACTCGGCGAGCGCGATGGCCGCCGGCTGACTGCGGTTTGCAAATACGTCAACGAATCCTACGGGGAAAGGGTGCGTCACGACCATGCCGCCACGCTGGCTGGACTCAGCCCCGCGGCCTTCAGCCGGTTCTTCCACAGGCGCATGGGCAAGACTTTTGAGAACTACGTCACGGAGGTTCGCATCGGTCACGCCTGCCGCCGCCTGATGGAATATGACACGAGCGTGCTTGAGATCGCCTTCGCCAGCGGATTCAGCAACCTGTCAAACTTCAACCGCCATTTCCTCAAATTCAAAGGCATGACGCCAAGGGCTTATCGCAAGCTGACCAATCACCCGGCGGCCTGAGAAGGCAGCAGCGCGTGGTGCTGGTAGGAGGGATCTTTTTCCTGCCGGGCCTGGATGGCGGCGATTTCGCGCCACACCGCGATCAACCCGTCCGGACAGGGCGGCAGGTCGTATTTGATGAGGGCGTGCAGCCTGGGTAAATTGTAGCATGGCACCGCGGCGTACATGTGGTGCTCGGTATGAAAATTCATCTGCCAGTAAAGAAACTGGATCACGGGATTCAGGGTGAACGTGCGGCAGCAGAGGCGGAAGTCCGGCACATTGTCCTGCAGACCGATGTGCTGGGTGTTGTTGCAAAGGAAAAACAGCCAGCCGCCGTAAAAGGGCGCAAGGGTAATGATGACCGGAAGGATCCACAAACCGGATAGCAACGAGACGAGCACAATGGTTCCGTGTCCGATCAAAAGAATCCTCGCCCAACGCACGGGAGCCACGCGTTTTTCCGGCGAGGTGGGCGGGTAAAGGGTCATCTCCCACTCGCCGCAGAATGCGCCTCGGGCAATGCGGAGGGTGTTTTTCAATGTGTTCCAAACCCCCGGCGGATGAACGAAGCCGGTAAGAAGAAAATGCCGGATCATCAACCGGATGGGCAGGACTACCTCGAGATCATCCGGAGGGTGAAGAGTGTAGCGATGATGCCTGGCATGGCTGGACTGGAAGGTTTCGTGATTGATCCAACCGAAAAAAGCCAGCAGGTGAACGAAAAAGCCGTTCAGCCATTTCGTCTTGAAGACCGTGCCGTGGCCCAGCTCATGGACTCCGTTAATGAGGAAAGCGGTGACCATTCCGTGCAGGAAGATCAGACCCAGCGTGATCCCCCATGGCCAGTGTCCGCAGGAATAGAGCGCGGTGCCGCCGGTGGCTGCCAGGATGGCCAGATATCCGCCGGTTTGGAGAAATCCCTTCACGTCGCTCCGGCGGTGCAGGGATTTCATTTCGCCGGACGAAATCGGTGTGCGATACCAGTTGATCACCGGGCACTTTCGTATCCCGTCGGTATATTCCGCCAGGGTTGCGGGGTTGGAATCAGGCAGGGAATTGTCATTCATTGGTGGAAATGTATCTGATCCGCCGGGGTGTTGCTTTCCAGCCGATATCGCAATACAATATCGAACATGCTTTCCCGGAAATTGATGGGGAGACCGCGCATCGAGATGGCGCTTTCCCGACAGGGGGTGACAGACGCCCTTTTGCTCGGACGATACAATCACACCAGTGCGCGGCCCGGACTTTCCGAGCATGCGCATGAGGGGGCGATGGAAATCTGTTATCTCGTCAAAGGCCACCAGACCTACCGTGTGGGCGAGCGGGAGTATCGCCTCAACGGCGGGGATGTTTTTGTGACGTTCCCTGGCGAACGGCACGACACCGCGGGATTTCCCGAAGAGAAGGGCGTGCTCTACTGGATGGTGCTCCGGGTTTCCCCGCCAGGGGGCGAGTTCTTAGGGGTGGCGAGAGCCCAGGGCAGAGCGCTTCTGCGGGCTTTGCGCGGGATCAAATACCGGCACTTTCGGGGATCGTGGACCATGAAGGAGCACCTTGATGCCGTGACCAGGCTTTTTCATTTGCAGGAGGATCCTGTCCGCGTTTTTGCCATGGCAAATCGCATCGGGGCATTTCTCCTCGAGGTGATTGCCTCGGCCCAATCCGCTCCCTTCCATCCTCCCACCCGTCCGCTGCAGCCGATTCTGGCCTTTATTGAGCAACATCTCGACGAGGCGCCAGCCGTTTCGCGACTGGCGGCTCAGGCAGGACTGTCCGTGCCGCGTTTCAAGGCCCGGTTCCGGCAGGAATTCGGAGTTCCCCCCGCTGAGTACGTCTTGCGGGCGCGGATCGAGGAGGCGCGGCGCAGGCTCACGGACGGAAACGCGAGCATCACGCAGATTGCGTACGATCTGGGATTTTCCAGTTCACAGTATTTCGCCACCGTTTTTAAACGATTCGCCGGGTTCCCGCCGGGAGCGTTGAGAAATCGCGCACGCGGAAAACTCTCCCGGTCGAAGTCAGGCCGGGATATTTGACGGAAGGAGAGGGCAGCCATCTCCTTATCTGTTGTCGAGCCCCGTTGGCTATGCTTAGTTGGACGGCTTACCCAATGAATGTCGTCGTAGAATCCCAACCCAATTGTCAGGTCACCCTTCAGGTCGAATTGCCCTCCGATCTTGTTTCCAAGGAGTGGCAGACTGTCGCCCGCAACTTTCAACGCAATGTCCGCATCCCGGGATACCGTCCGGGCAAGGCTCCTCAATCGCTGGTGGACACCCGTTTTGCCAAGGATATCAAGGAAGAGCTCACCAGCAAACTTCTCCGCGAGAGCCTCAATGACGCCATCCGGGAGAAAAATCTCCGCGTTTTGTCCGTCTCCCAGGTGGAGAGCGTCGAGATTGATGAGAACAAAACGATGCGCTATCGGGCCACGGTCCTGACCGCGCCGGAGTTTGAACTGCCGGATTATTCCAGCATTCCGGTGGATCTCGCGAAGGA
>JBMOHI010000075.1:0-8403 GCA_049317925.1 Terrimicrobiaceae bacterium | reverse complement strand
CACGGTCGGCGGCCTCTGCCGGATCGCTAACCCGTGGCCTGACAATGGCGTGGTCATCACCTCCTCCCGCTCAAAGAGGGCGCGAGGGGCGATTCTCAGATTCGAAACCGACGCAGGCGTGACGTATCGCCTCTCTCCAGCCTGAAAAACCTCCCGATCTTCTCGAAGCAAGAACTCAACCCGGACATGAGGTTCGGCATTCCCGCTGCAACGCAAGAGTGCCACGCGTTGGCCGAAAGCCTGAAGGTTTTCCAAGTTCAATCGCCGTTCCCGGGTTAACTCCTCGTTCAGAGTGCTGCTCCGTCAGCGAACTATGTCACTGGGGCTTTTTCCGGTGAAGCGCTTGAAAACCGTGGTGAAGTATTGGGAACTGGAGAAGCCGAGGTCAAAGGCGACACGCGTGATGGAAGCGCCCTTGGTGAGAAGCCTGCGGCGGGATTCATCGATGCGGGTGCGCTGGACATACTCGCCGGGGGGGATTCCGGTTTCTTCCTTGAATCGCACCTTGAATCGGGCCTCCGACAAGCCGGCTAACTTGGCGAGTTCGGGAACGCCTAGGGGTTCATCGAGATGACTCTGAATGTGATCAAGCACCGGAGTGAGCGGTCGAGCGCGTATTCGCAGGGCAGGATTCCTGGAGCACTCGATGACCTCCAAAAGGAATGCGATGGTGTGGTTGCCGAGCGCGCAGGCGCGAAGCGGATTGGACGGCTTGTGATAGAGCCGGGTGAACGCGTCGAGATGTTCTTTCATTTTCCACGAGCCCGGAAAATGCCGGAGCGGAAGGCCGCGCAGAGCCCTCAGAAGGGCTGCTCCCTGGTGTTCCGGCAGGCCGAGAAACGGTCCATCCTTTTTGGAAACGGCGAGCACCATCCAATACAGAGCCCCCTTTTCCTGGGGCAAACCGCCGGTGCTGTGAACCTCGTCCGGAAACGTCACAAACACATCCCCGCCGCGTAACACATAGCTCTTCCCTCCGACGCGGTACGTCTGGCGGCCTTTGACCAGGAAGCAGATTTCTATCGCCCGGAAGTGCAGGTGCTCGCGGAGTCCGGACCGGGCTGCCGTATGGTTATAGCGTCCGAGTTGAAGGATTCCGCGGAGTCCCCGCGAGGCCGGGCGCATCACAATGCGTTCGCGGGCCATGAGGGGGCGGTCAAGCGGCATGTTTGAGATTGTATTGCGCTATTGGATTGAAAGACGAGGACGAAACGTTCTGCGATTCTTTGAGGATGCAGATTCCCAAAGCCCTCGGGCCGGAGCCCGATTCCCTCGCCGAATTCACCGCCAAGGAGCGTAAGGCCCCGGTCATCAACTGGTATCGCACAGAGATTCCCAGCGCGGAATTCAAGGCCCTGCACAAGAAAAGCGATTTCAAAGGCTGGCTGCAGACCGGTGGCTATCTCGGGACGCTCGCGGCTACGGGGTTGGCGGCGTTCTATTCGTTCTCGCATTGGCCCTGGTGGACGACGACAGCATTGGTTTTTCTGCACGGCATGGTGACAGCCTTCCTCATCAACGGCGTCCACGAACTCGGCCACGGCACCGTTTTTCAGACCCGATGGCTGAACCGCTTTTTCTGCCATGTCCTCGCCTTCCTTGGCTGGATCAACCACGAGAAATTCAACGCGAGCCACACGCGTCACCACCGCTACACGTTGCATCCGCCGGATGACCTCGAAGTCGTGCTGCCCATCCGGCTGATGATCCGCCACTTTCTCCTGACCGGATTCGTTGATCCTGTGCTGGCGTGGAATACCTTGAAGACCACACTCCGCATTGCCCGCGGAAGATTTGAGGGGGAGTGGGAGTTGACGCTTTACCCGCCATCGCAGCCGGAGCTGCGCCGGCCACCGGTCCGCTGGGCGCGGGTCATTCTCCTCGGCCACGGCGCGATCTCCGTCATCGCGCTGGCGACGGGTCATTGGATCATCCCGGTTCTCGTCACGCTGGCTCCGTTCTACGGAGGATGGCTGTTTTTTCTCTGCAACAACACCCAGCACATCGGGCTCCAGGACTACGTGCCGGACTTCCGCCTCTGCTGTCGGACATTCACCTTGAGTCCGGTGGTGCGCTTTCTTTACTGGCAGATGAACTACCACACCGAACATCACATGTATGCCGCCGTGCCCTGTTACAATCTCGGACGGCTCCATGCGATGATCCGGCACGACCTCCCGCCCTGCCCACATGGTTTGGTTGCCGTCTGGCGCGAGATCGCCGCCATCCAGTTGCGGCAGGAACAAGACCCGTCATACATCCACCAGCCGCTGCTTCCAGTGCATCAACCGTAGAGCAGGTCAATGTCCGCCCGGGCATCTGTGCATTTTGGAGTGGCTTCGTGGATTTTCACTGAGGCAAACAAGGGGTAAGTCCCCCGCGGATCGGAAGCGTTCAAAAAGGGCGCTGCTCCTCGTAGCGGCCTCCCTCGTCGTTGTCGAACTAGGCTGGTTCGCGTTGGTCCGCCTGACGGAGGATTCGCCGGCCGTGAGCTGATGCCCCCTCGGCGGATGGCGCTGTCAACGCACGATCTCCCTGGGGCTTTTTCCGGTAAAGCGCTTGAAACCGAGGTGACGTATCGCGTTTCTCCGGTCGGAGTCCGAGAGAAGACGCTTCCGCGCCGGAGAGTGAGGTCTCGAACGTGAGGGCGGGTTCAGCGCGGCTCGCAGCAGGGCGGCAAAGCCATCAACACTTTCGCTTCCGCGTCGTTCCCGCACCAGGCGGTTGAGTGAGGTGGCGAAGAAGTACACCTGGCCCTTGCCCACCTCATTGCGGTTGCCCGGAACCGCAAGGCTGCTCTCCGCCTGGGGGAGCGTGTTTTAGCTATCCAAGGACACGATGTCCGTTTATAGTAAAACGACATCGAGTTCGGCTCGTGGCATCCTCCCCCTTACTATGACTAAACATCTCTCTTTCACTCTGTCCCGGTTCTCTGTTTTCGCTTTTCTTGCCCTCGCGCCAGCGTTTCTTCACGCGGCGGAACGGATTGATCCCCAGGCCCTCGCGTCGCTGAAACGGATGAGTTCCACCCTGGCCGCGGCCAAGGCCTTTACCTATCAGTCCAAAACCATTCTGGAAGTCCCTGCGACCACCGGTCAATTCGTCACCCTTTTCTCCACCGGGGAGATTGCGCTCAAGCGCCCGGATAAAGTGCGCGCCCGGATGGGTGGTGATGCTCCCTCCTTCGATATGTTTTACGACGGCGCAACCCTCTCGGCCTTTGCCCCGGGCACCAAGGTTTTTTCCACGTCGAAGGCGCCGCCAACAATCGACGCCATGTTACAGGGCCTGCGTGAGGAAACCGGCATCCGCTTCGCCTCTTCTCCGCTGCTTTTCAGCGATCCCTATGCGGTGCTGACCCGCGGTCTGACTAGTGCCGTGGTGGTCGGTCCGTCCGTGGTTGACGGCACGGCTTGCGAGCACCTGGCCTTCCGTTCACCGGGTGTGAATTGGGAGATCTGGATCGAGGCGGCCCCGCGGGCATTGCCGCGGCGTTTGGCGGTGACATTCACCGACCAGACCAACTTCCCCCGCACCCTGGTCGACTTTTCCCATTGGAATCTCCGCCCCTGGCTCCGGGACGGCGACTTTGTTTTTCACCAGCCGGCCGGTGCGCGCGAGATCCCTTTCGCCTCGGTCCTCAAATCCGCCGGTCGCTAACCCTCGCCCTAAGAAAAAAGATGAAAACTCCCCTCTCTCTCCTCGCCATGTCGGTGCTCTGCGCCGCCCTTTCCCTCAGTCAGATCGGTTGCGCCGGTGTCTATGAAGTCGACGACGGTCCGGGTTACGGTCCCTCGCCTGTTGTTCCCGTGGTGGCCTGGGGTGGGGCCGGATTCTATGGAGGCACGTATTACGGCAGTCGCAGCGCGTATTACGGCGGCTCGTATTATCGGAATAACAGTGGCTACTACAGCAACAACCGCGGCAGTTCCGCCTCATGGAATAACGGTTCGGGTCATGCCAGCGGTTGGCGGGGTGGTTCGGCCTCGTGGAACGATGGTTCGGGCAGCGCCACGGGATGGCGCGGAAGCAGCGCCTCGTGGAACCATGGATCGGGCAGTGCCAGCGGCTGGCGTGGCGGCTCGGCCTCCTGGGGCGGCGGTTCAGGATCCTGGTCCGGAGCGCGCGGACGCGGGGGTTCCTGGCACCGCTAGACCTGCCCCTACGTAGCGGAAAACGTGAGTTTTCCGAAACGGCCGCGTCCGAACTTATGCGGTCGGTTCGAGTTCGACCGGGTTGGTCAGAGCTCCAATTTTTTCGACCTCGATGGTCACGCTGTCGCCCGGTTTGAGCCAGCGGGGCGGTTTGGCCGCCATGCCGACTCCGTGGGGAGTGCCGGTGAGAATGACGGTGCCCGGCAGCAAGGTGGAGCTGCCACTGAGAAATTCAATCAGCGCCGGCACGTCGAAGATCATGTCGTTGGTGTTCCAGTCCTGCACGGTTTCGCCGTTGAGAATGGTTTTGATGCCCAGCGTATTGGGATCGGGGATTTCATCGGCGGTGACCAACACGGGCCCGAGCGGGCAGAAGGTGTCGAAAAACTTGCCCCGGCACCACTGGCCGCCGCCTTTTTTGATTTGCCAGTCGCGGGCGCTGACATCGTTGGCGCAGGTGTAGCCGAGGACGTATTTCAGGGCGTCGGCCCGCTTCACGTTTTTGGCGGCCTTGCCAATGACAACGGCAAGTTCGCATTCGTAATCCACTTCGTCGCTGGGTAGCGCGGTGGGAATCTGTATCGGATCGCCGGGATTTTGCAGAGTGTTGAGGCCCTTGACGAAGAGAATGGGGATCTCCGGCGTCTTGGCCCCGCTTTCGGCCGCGTGCTGCTTGTAGTTCAGGCCAATGCAGAGGATGGCGGTCGGCGCGACCGGGGCCAGAAGTTTTGCGACCGCGGCGGATTCGCCGGATGGCTGACAGTGTGAGAAGATATCACCCTCGAGCCGCTCGACGCTGCCGTCGGACTTTTGGGAACCGTAATGCGTTTGGCCGGCGGGGTCGATGTAGCGAACGATTTTCATAAATGGAATGGAACGCTCAGCTTATTTCGCGGGTTCCCGTCAAGGTCAATCAGGAAACGGGAAACTTGCCTCGGACAAATCCCTCTTGTCATCCCGCCGCCGGTTTGTAGCCTTCCCGCTGAAAATCATGACGTTGGCAAATCTCCTCTCGGCAAACCAGATCGTGCCGCAAATGAAGGCCACGGCTCGTTGGGAGGCCATCGGGGAGCTGGTGGATGTGCTGGTCTCCACCGGAAAAATCCGCGCGGACGAACGGGAACTGGTCTGGGAATCGATCAAACAGCGCGAGCAAACCATGAGCACGGGCATCGGTTTCGGCATTGCCATTCCGCATGCCTCCTCGGAGAAAGTGCATGAAGTGGTGGCGGCCTTCGGACGGTCCACCACCGGCATTGAATTTGATTCTCTCGACGGCCAGCCGGTGTTTTTTGTGGTTCTTTTTGTGGTGCCCAAGGATCAATTTCAGACCCATCTCCGCACCCTCGCGGCCATTGCCAAATTCCTGAATGACAAAACCGTGCGGGACGAGTTGGGCAAGGCGGCTGATGCCACCCAGATCCTTCACGTCTTCGAGAACCGCTCTCCCCGCGGCTGATGGCCACACCGCGCGAGATTCTCGCGGAACGTCTTGCTCTGGCCCTCGCGGCGGCGGGATTCTCCGATGCCCCGGCCGACATCGCGACCACCGCCGATGCGCGTTTCGGCGATTATCAGGCCAATGCCGCCATGATTCTGGCCAAAAAAAACCGCGCCAATCCGCGGCAGATCGCCGGCGACATTATCAAACATCTCGATGTTGCCGGTATTTCCGAGTCACCGGAGATTGCGGGGGCGGGATTTATCAACTTCCGCCTCCTCCCGGCCTTCCTCGCCCATCAAGCCGGTGAACTCGCGGCCGACGACCGGCTGGGCAGCGCCCCGGCCGCAAAGCCGGGCCGCATCATTCTCGATTTTAGCGCGCCCAATGTGGCCAAGCCCATGCATGTCGGCCACATCCGCTCGACCATCCTCGGCGACAGCCTGGCCCGTATCGCGCGGTTTCTCGGCCACGAGGTCATCTCGGACAACCACATCGGTGACTGGGGCACGCAGTTCGGCAAAGTCATTTACGGCTGGAAGCATTTCCTTAACGCGGAGGCCTTGGAAACCGACGCCATCGCCGAACTTGTCCGCCTCTATCGCGAGGTCAATGCCTTGGAAGAAACCGACGAGTCGGTGAAAAAATCCGCCCGCGAGGAACTGGTCAAACTCCAACAGGGCGATCCCGAGAATCACGCCATCTGGCTCCGCGCGGTCGAGTTGTCCTGGCGGGAATTCCAGAAACTCTACGATTTGCTCGATATCCATTTTGACGAGAGGCTGGGGGAGAGTTTTTACAACTCCGCCCTCGGACCGCTCTGCGAGAAACTGGCCGCCACCGGACTGGCCGAGGAAAGCGAAGGCGCGCTTTGCCTCTTCTTCCGCGACATCCCCTCTTTGGCCGACAAGCCGGCCATCATCCGCAAGAGCGACGGCGGATTCCTCTACGCCACGACCGATCTGGCCACCATTGAGCACCGCGTCCAGCGCTGGGATCCCTCCGCCATCTGGTATGTGGTCGGATCTCCGCAGGCTCTGCATTTCCAGCAGATCTTTGCCGCCGCCCGAAAAATGGGTGTGACGGCCGACCTCCAGCACATCGTCTTTGGCAGCATCCTCGGGGAGGATCGCAAAATCATGCGCACCCGGTCCGGCGAAAATGTCGGTCTGGCCGAAGTCCTTCGCGAGGCCATCGAGCGCGCCCGCGTCCTCGTCACGGAAAAAAATCCCGACCTGCCCGCCGAGGAACGCGAAGAGATCGCCCGCATCATCGGACTCGGCGCGGTGAAATACGCCGAACTCTCGCAAAATCGTCTGACGGATTATGTTTTTTCGTGGGATAAGATGCTGTCCTTCCAAGGCAACACCGCGCCGTATTTGCAAAACGCCTACGTCCGCATCCGCTCGATCTTCCGCAAACTCGAAGGGGAATTCGATGCGAAAGCGCCCGTGCAAGTCGAGTCGCCGGCCGAGCGCGCCCTGGCGATCAAACTGCTCCAATTCGCCGAAACGGTTCCCTTGGTGCTGGAGGATTTCCGGCCGAATCTCCTGGCCAATTATCTCTACGAATTATCCGACACATTCCACGGATTTTATGAAGCCTGCCCCGTGCTGAAATCCGGGGGAGCCACCCGCGCCTCGCGTCTGGTCTTGTGCGATATCACCGCCCGCACCTTGAGCAAGGGGCTGGCGTTGCTGGGTATCCGCTGCCCGGAGAAGATGTGAGGTGCCGGAGACGCGAAGTCGAAACGTGCGGCTTTGCGCTAGCCTTCTTGAGGTGGCTGACCCCAGAAAAGTACGCATTTTGAAATTTTCGCCGCCTGGACATTCACGGTGTAAACAGCCAGGCATTCGACACTGGTGCCGTCGGGAAGACCGCTGATGACTTCGCGGTCAACGACGATGTTGCTGAGGGCGAGTCGCCCGATAAATCGGCAGCTGACCGGCGTCAGGAAACGCTGCTGGTAACGGGGCCGAATCCCGGTGACGCCACGGGCCAAGAGCTTTCCCGTCCAGCCATCAAAAACCTCAGCGTCCTCCGTAAAGACTGTCATGAACTGGTCAAGGTTGCGAAGATTGTAGAGTTCGACCTGCCGCTGCACGACCCGGATGGCCTGTTCTTCGATGGTTGGTACGGATTGGTTCATGAAGGGATGAGGTATTCGGAGCGATCCAACCCGTCAACTCATGGACGGAAATGGAATGGGTGATCGGGTTGCCTGTTTGCCCGCCTGAGCGGCTAAAAAAGATTCCGCTGGGCGTTCGGATTGCTAAAGTCCGCCCCGAATGAAGGATGACGGCAGGAACGGGGGAAACTGACTATGAAACAACTGACTGCGGAAGATTTGGCCATCAGGTCGCTGGGAGAGCGTACGATTGATTCGCCTTTGGATCCCTATTTCAAGGAGTGCGGCTACGCGCACGATTTTTACGGCGACGACGCCCGTGTGCTGGTGGATCACAACCTCGACACCATTCGCACGACGTTTCAGAACGGAGCCGAGCCGCTTTGTTTCGAATCGGCCGGACCGCGGCGGAAGATTTTCTTCGATCCGGCCGAAACCATCTGTGCAGTGGTGACCTGCGGCGGGCTGTGCCCCGGCCTCAATGATGTCATTCGCGCCATCGTGATGCAGGCCTACCACCGCTATGGCGTGCCGCGCACGCTGGGCATTCCCTACGGTTTTGAGGGACTCATTCCGGAATACGGACACAAAATCATCAATCTCACGCCGCGTTTCGTTAGCAACATCCACCAATTCGGCGGCACGGATATCGGGACATCGCGCGGACCGCAGGATCCCGT
>JBMOHI010000074.1:0-8444 GCA_049317925.1 Terrimicrobiaceae bacterium | reverse complement strand
CTGGAGGGATGCGGTTTCTTCCGGCGCGAGCAGTTTTCTTTTGTGAGCCCGGCGGAGGAAGTGCCGGGTTTCAAAAAGCGATCCACGCGCGATCGCGACAAAGCGTTTGTTGTCGGCATAACTTTTGCGTCCGGCTCCTTCCGCGATATTGGCCCCAACGCTATCCGCAGCACGCACAAGTTGGCGCCCTACGGTGTCTTTCGCGAAGGCATCCCATTTGATGACAATCTCCCAAATGGCGTCCGACAACTTCTCGGCGGATTGATAAACCTTCAAATTTTCGAACGACTCGCGCGCCATAAAACCAATGACTAATGACAAGTGACCAATGACTATAATCCCGGAATATTCAGTCCGCCGGTGACCTTCTTCATCTCGCCTTCGGCCAGTTTGCGTCCGTCCTCGATGGCTTGCTTGACCCCGGCCAGAACCAAATCCTCCAGGAACTCGACATCCTGCGGGTCAACCACGGACGGATCAATTTTGATAGAGAGGATGTCGCCGGAACCGGTGGCGGTGACGGTCACTTTGCCGCCGCCGGCACTGGCCTCGACGGTTTTGTTGGCGAGTTCGGCCTGGGTCGCGGCCAGCTTGGATTGCATTTGCTGGGCCTGCTGGAGCATTTTCTGGATGTTCATTTGGCGGCAGTCTGGATTTCGCCCGCGAAGATTTCGAGGGCTTTCTTGATCAAAGGATCATTTTTGAATTCTTCCATCGGGTCCTTCGCGGCCTCGGGTTCGATTTTTTCCACCGGCACGGGAACTTCCGCGACCGGCTCGGCCTCCGGCTCCGGGGTTTCCGACTCGGCCAGGTGCTCGGACACTTCCAGGACGAGGCTGGTCTTTTTTCCGAGGGCCTCGCTGAGCTTGGTCTCGGCATCCTTGCGGCCGGCCTCGCCGACCACCGACTTCAATTCGGAGGCAACCGAGGGGGGGAGCTGGACAACGATGGATCCATCGGGGCGGCCGGCGGCGAAAACCCCCTTGGTCAGCCAGCGGAACTTGATGGAGGATTGATAGCTGGCGGCCACCCGGTCCCAGGCCACCGAGGCGTCGATGGAAACGGCTTCCACCGGTTTCTCGGCGGGCCGCGGAGCGGGTTGGGCCGCAGCCGGAACGGCGGGCGTGGCGGGATTCTCGACACTCCGTGGCGGCGGCCGCGATTCGACCGGACGCGGCGGCGGCGGGGTTCCGCTCTGCAGAGCCACGAGGGTTTCGATCACATCATCGAGGCTGGCTTGTTCGAGCAAATGCGCCGCCTTGATCACGGCGACGTCGAACTGCAGTTTTTTGTCCGAGGCCCAGCGCATGCGCGCCTCGGTCTCGGCAAAATGGTCGAGCAGAACAAGGAGCTTTTCCCGCGGCACGGGGCCTTGCTTTTCCACGCTGGCCACCAGCAGATCGCGCACATGGCCGATCAGATCGCCGAGCAGACGGGACATGTCCTTCCCGGCCTCGGCCTGTTCGCCCAGAATCTTCAATCCCGCGGTCACGTCGCGGGCAAAGATGTGACCCACCAGGGCGGTAATCGTTTCGCGCGGGGTGAATCCGAACACCGACATGACGTCTTCGCCGGTGATCTTCTTCCCGCAGAACGCGACAGCCTGATCCAGCATGCTCTCGGCGTCACGCAGTCCGCCCTCGGCCCCGCGGGCGATGGCTTCGGCCGCGGAAGCTTCGAGGGTGATCTCCTCCTTGTCAGCGATGCTTTGCAGGTGCGCCGCGATGGAAGCCGCCGGGATGCGACGGAGATCAAAACGCTGGCAGCGGCTGGTGATCGTGGCCGGAACTTTCTGCGCCTCCGTGGTGGCAAAGATGAATTTTACGTGCTCGGGCGGCTCCTCGAGCGTCTTGAGCAGCGCATTGAAAGCCCCCGCGCTGAGCATGTGAACTTCGTCGATCAGATAGATTTTGAATTGGCCGCTGGAGGGCGCGTAGGCCGCGTTGTCGCGGAGTTCGCGGATGTTTTCCACGCCGTTGTTGCTGGCACCATCGATCTCGAGAACGTCGAGGCTGCGTCCTTCGGTGATCTCCAGACAGGCATCGCATTTCCCGCAGGGCGAGGCGGTGGGGCCTTCCTTGCAATTGAGTGCCTTGGCCAGAATGCGGGCGGTGGAGGTCTTGCCGATCCCGCGCGGGCCGACAAAAAGATAAGCCTGGGCCACGCGTCCGGCGGAGATGGCATTCTGGAGCGTGCGGGTGATGTGCTCCTGCCCAACCACTTCCTCGAAGGTCTGGGGCCGGTACTTGCGGGCAAAAACGCGATAGCTCACACGCGGAGAATAATTCGGATGCGGGAAGTGGGAAGCCGGAAGTGGCGTCAGCTTCCAACTTCCGCATTCGCACTTCGAACTTCAATGGCCTCGCACACCTCCCGCCAGCCGGGAAAGTTCCAGGTATTGGGAAAGCCGCTGCACTGCGCGGGTTTCACCGCCTGGACTCGGCAGTCGCGGCCCTCCAGAAAAACGCACTCGCCGTTCGGCTTGTCGTTTAGGGCCAGTCCATCGCGATGCGGGCGCAAGCGGGTGTAGGTCTGAATGAAATCGGGCTCTTCCAAGCCGAGAAACCCGGCGATCGCCGTGATGTCGCCGTCGGTCAGTTTGACGAACCCCGGCCATTTGCAGCAATTCGTGCAGCGCTGGCATTGGTAGTGGTAGTGGACTTTCCTCATTGCGGCGGGGCAAGGCGGTTTGCTACACCCTGCGGATGCGACTCCTCGTCACGGGCGGCTGCGGCTTCATCGGCAGTAATTTTGTGCGGTTCGTGCTGGAACATTACCAGCCGGAATTTCTCACCAATGTCGATGCTCTCACCTATGCCGGCAATCCGGCAAACCTCGCCGGGGTGCCCGAGCAATACGGCGAACGCTACGAATTCTTCCAGGCCGACATCGCCGACCGCGAGGCCATGGAAGCCCTCATGGCCAAGCACAAGTTTTTCGCCGTCGTGAATTTTGCGGCCGAATCCCACGTGGACCGTAGCATCACCTCCTCGGGAAACTTCGTCCACACCAACATCGTTGGCACCGAAGTGCTCCTCGAAACCGCCCGTCGTCATGGCGTGAAACGCTTCATCCAGATTTCCACCGACGAAGTCTATGGCTCGCTCGGCCCCGAGGGCCGCTTCACGGAAAAGTCCCCCATCGAACCCAGTTCGCCCTATTCCGCCAGCAAGGCCGGCGCAGACCTCCTTGCCCTCGCCGCCCACAAAACCTTCGGCCAGGAAGTCGTCATCACCCGCTGTTCCAATAACTACGGCCCGTATCAGTTCCCCGAGAAACTCATCCCTCTCATGATCACCAACGCGCTGGCGGATAAAAAGCTGCCCGTCTATGGCGACGGACTCAACGTGCGCGACTGGATTCACGTGGACGACCATTGCCGGGCCATCACTGCCGTTCTCCTCGATGGCAAACCGGGCGAAGTTTACAACGTGGGAGCTGATGCCGAACTGGAAAACATCGCCGTGGTCGAACTCATCCTCGAAACCCTCGGCAAACCCCGCGACCTCATCAGCTACGTCACCGATCGCCTCGGCCACGACCGCCGCTACGCCATCGACTCGGCCAAAATCCGCCGGGAACTCGATTGGAAACCGATCCACACTCCGCGTCAGGGCATTCAGGAAACCATCCAGTGGTATCTCGACAACCGCGCATGGTGGGAAAACATCCTCGCCCGCCCGTGAGCCGGATTCTTGTGCTCGGAGGCAAAGGCCGCCTCGGCGCGGCGCTGGCCCGGAAATGGTCCAAACACCATGACGTGCAAGCGCTTGCCCGCCCGGAACTCGATGTCGCCGACCTGACCGCGCTCGACCGCCTGCTCCACGCCGCGGAGTTCGATGTCCTGGTCAACTGCACCGGCCTGACCAACGTGGACCGCTGCGAGACCGCCCGTGAGGAGGCCACCATCGTCAACGCCCTCGCCCCCGGCGTGATGGCCGAAGCCGCGGCGACCAAGGGGGCCCGCTTCATCCACATCAGCACGGACTACGTTTTCGACGGAACCAAAACGTCGCCCTACCTCGAGACCGACGCCGCCCATCCGCTGGGCCACTACGGCCACACCAAGCTGGCCGGGGAACGCGCCGCGCTGGAGCCGTCCCCCCGCCACCTGGCCGTCCGGGTTTCCTGGGTCTTCGGACCCGACAAGCCGAGTTTCGTGGACATGATCATTGATCGCGCCCTGGCCAACGACTCCGTCGAGGCCATTGCCGACAAAACCTCCTGCCCGACCTCGGCAGAGGACGTCGCCGACTGGCTGGAACCCTTCCTCGCCCGCGACCTGGCCGGCGGTCTTTACCACGCCTGCAATAGCGGAGCCTGCACCTGGCGCGACTACGGACAACACGCCCTTGATTGTGCCCTCCAGGCCGGCGCAACCCTCCGCGCCCGCACCGTGAATCCCATCCCGCTCGCGGCGATGAAGAACTTTTCCGCCCCGCGCCCGCCCCACACGGCGATGGACACGACAAAGCTTTCCACCGTCAGCGGCCTCACCCCGCGGCCCTGGCAGGACGCCCTTGAAGAGTTTGTCCTCCAGAAATTCCGTCATTCGTAACTAATTTTCCCATGTCCCGCTTCCACCTTCCTCGTTCTGAATGGAACTCCGCCTCCCCCGGTCTCGACGCCTCGGAGTCCCACCACGCCCTTGATGTTCTGCGCCTGAAGTCCGGCGACCGGCTGACCGTGTTCGACGGCGAGGGCAATGAGGCCAGCGCCCAGATCGCCGCCATCGAGGGAAAGACCGTCCGGCTGCGCATCCTGCAAAAAACCGAGACCAAACCCCTGCCCTGCGCCCTCACCCTGGCCCAGGCCGTGCCCAAGGGAAAAAACATGGACTTCATCATCCAGAAGTCCGTCGAACTCGGCGCGGCCCGCATCGTGCCCTTGCTCTCCGACCGCACCATCGTTCAGCTTGAAGCCGGCGAAGCGGCAAAAAAGCGCGACAAGTGGCGCGAGACCGCCATCGAAGCGTGCAAGCAATGCGGCCAAAACCGCCTTCCCGAGATTTCCGTTCCAAGAGCCCCCAAGGCCTTCTTCGAGGCTAACGAGCACTTTGATCTCATGCTCATCGCCTCGCTCCAGCCCGACGCGCGGAAAATCAAAGACGTGCTGGCCGGGTCTCCCTCGCCCCGCAGCGTTTGTGTGCTCGTCGGCCCCGAGGGCGATTTCACCCCGGCGGAACTCGCCCTGGCCAAAAGCCACGGCGCCCAGCCGATCACGCTTGGTCCGATCATTCTGCGCACCGAGACCGCCGCACTCTATTGCCTCAGCGTGCTGGCCCACGAATTGTTCGGCTGAGAAGAAACATTGTCTTTTGGCGGAAAGTATCCACCTTGGAGGTTTCTCGGGGCGTAGCTTAGCTTGGTAGAGCGCCTGGTTTGGGACCAGGAGGTCGCAGGTTCGAATCCTGTCGCCCCGATTTTTTTACGACAGGATGAGAACCTTGGTTCGACTGCCCGGCGCGAAGCGCAAATTCTCCTAACGCAGCCCAAATGCAGAGACCCGCAAAGGGGGGATTATCCTGTCGCCCCGATCTTTTTCAACGCACGCCCCCTTCCGCGACGCAGGTTGCTATTTCCTCCCGCAGGCCGTATTTATGCTCCTCCAGCCATCATGCACCAGAATTCCGAACCCTTGAAATATTCGCTCTGATGACGCGAATTGCGCCCAGCAGTCGTCTCGCGGCGTTCAGTAAAAAGGATTTACAATAAGCTTGTTCGTGCAACTCTAACTTCATTCAGTTCATGTCTCACGTGGCCAGAGATTTATTTCAAAAATGCCGGGAATACAGGGACAGTGCGGATGCACGGGCCCAGGGGTTTTATCCCTATTTCCGCTGTATCGACGAAACCCAAGGCAACTACGTGGTCTGCGAAGGCGAGCGCAAGATCATGATCGGCTCGAACAACTACCTCGGTCTGGCCCATGACGAGCGCGTGATCGAAGCGGCCTGCGAGGCGACGCGGATGTATGGCGCGGGTTGTACCGGCTCCCGCCTGCTCAACGGCACGATCAAACTCCACGTCCAGCTCGAAGAGGCCCTGGCTGACTTCCTGCAGCGCGAGGCGGTGTTGCTTTTTTCCACCGGATTCTTTGCCAATCAGGGAGCCCTGGCCTCGCTCACCGAGGAAGGCGATGTCATTCTCTGCGACCGGGAAAACCACGCCAGCATCATCGATGGCTGCCAGTTCGCCCCGGCCAAGCTGGTGCCCTATCGCCACAATTCCGCCGTTTCGCTTCGCAACCGCCTGAGACGCCAGCCGGCCGAGGCGGGAAAGCTCGTTGTGATGGACGGCGTTTTCAGCATGTCCGGCGACATCGCCGATCTGCCGCCGCAGCTCGAGGCAGCCAAGGAGTTCGGTGCGCGCATTTATGTCGACGAGGCCCATTCCCTCGGCGTGATCGGACCGAAGGGCCGCGGCACGGTGCATCATTTCGGATTGAACGACGAGGTGGACGTCGTCATGGGCACCTTCTCGAAATCCCTCGGGTCCATGGGCGGTTTCGTTGCCGGCGATAAGCAGATGATTGAGTTTCTCAAGCATCGCGCCCGGTGTCTTATTTTCACCGCGTCGCTGGCCCCGGCCGTGGCGGGTGGTGTGCTTAAGGCTCTAGAGCTGATGCAAAAGGAACCCGAGCGCGTCGAACAACTTTGGCGCAACACGCGCAAGATGCACGAGGGTTTCAAAAACATCGGCTTCAAAATCGGCAGCACTCAGACGCCCATCGTTCCGATTCTCATCGGCAGCGAGGCCCGCGCGTTCCAATTCACCCAGCGCCTCTACGAAGAAGGCGTCTTCGCCACGCCCGCCATCTATCCGGCGGTCCGCTACGGCGAGGCCATCGTGCGCACCAGCTACATGGCCACCCACACCGACGAGGACCTTGACCGCGTGCTGGAGATTTTTGCCAAACTCGCGCGGGAACTCGGCACCTTCGATGACCCGGCCTACGCCGAACCAGGAAAGCGCAAAGCCAATGTATTCGATTTCCGCCTGCAAGACCCCGAAGGAGAGGAAGCTCTTCGAGAGACTGCCGGAGTTGCTGCACGGAACGGATCCGGCGTTCATCCCGCCGTTTCCCGGTAGCGTCGCGAAGTATCTCTCGCCGGACTCGGCCTTTCAAAAGCGTCAGGGTGACATCTTTCCCCTGATCGCTCACCGCGATGGACGGCCGGTCGGACGCATTGCCGCCATCGTCAATCGCGCCCATAATAAGTTCCACGTCGACCGCACGGGATTCTTCGGATTCTTCGATTGCGAGAACAATACGGAAACAGCTGCAGTTCTTTTCAACGCCGCCGCGGACATCCTGCGGGAGCATGGCTTGGAAACGATGCGCGGACCCTACAGTCCGAGCATCAACGACGAATGCGGCCTCCTGATGGATCACTTCGATCTACCGCCTTGCAATGGACTGACCTGGAATCCGGCGTTCTATCCCGGCCTGCTCACCGGCGCCGGATTTACCCCGGCCTGCACCATGTTCGGACTACTCCTGCCCATGCACCGGCTGAAGGAACCCACCCGTTTCGCCCGCGTGGTGGCGCGGATTGCCAAGCGTTCGCACCTGAAGCTCCGGCCCATGGATCTTTCCAACCTCGGGGAGGAATTGAAGATCGTGCACACGGTTTACAACGCGACCCTGGAACGGAACTGGGGCTTTGTGCCCATCTCGATGGACGACCTGCTCGGGGCCGCCGATGACATCAAGGCCATCGCCGATCCCAAGCTCCTCCTCATCGCCGAGGTCGATGGCAAAAGCGCCGGTGTGGCCATCACCCTGCCGAACTTCAACGAAATTCTGGCCGGGATAAAAAAGACGCCCCACTGGCTGCGCCTCCCCCACATTCTTTGGCTGATGAAAACGCGCCGCATCACTTCCTGCCGTCAGGCCGTCCTCGGCGTGTCGCCCGAATACCGCGACCGCGGCATCCATGTCTGGCTCATCCACGAACAATTCATGCGCGCCCAGGAACGCTACGCCAACGCCACCCTCGGCTGGGTGGAGGAATCCAACACCGAAATCCTCGAGCATTCGGTTCTCGTCGGCGGCGAGATTCAGTGCACGTGGAAGATTTTTGAGAAGGCGCTGGGCTGACCCGGCGGCCCCGGCCCTGGAGGAAAGCGCTTCGTCGGCAGATCTCAAGACGACGCGCCACGAAGTGGCTCAATCCCGGAGCCCAGGGTTGTCCCGCGGCTGCGGGACTACCCTGGGGTATATCGCAATCCACAGATCAACCCTGAAGGGGTTGCATCAATCCCAGAGATACCGCTCGTCAAACGCAACACCGTGCTTTTCCAAAAACGCACGAAACTCGTCTTGAAAGGAAACCTTGGAATGGTGTTCCAGCTGGTTTGCGATATAGGTGCGAACAGCCTCCACGTTCGATGCGCTCACGGAAAAAGCCCCGTATCCCGCCTGCCAGGCAAATTTTGCAA
>JBMOHI010000073.1:0-8445 GCA_049317925.1 Terrimicrobiaceae bacterium | reverse complement strand
CCGGAGGACAAGGCCGCCGGTCCGCCCGGTGCAGCGGAAAGCTTTTGCTCCAGTTCCGCCAGGGCGCGCAGGGCGTCGCGCAGTGGTTCGGTCGAGTCCGGCAGACGGTCGCGGGCGATCTCCAGCTCGCGGACGACTTTCTCGAACTCGGGGTTTTGTCTGGCGTGGTCATCCGCCGCGATGCGGGCCTTCTCCACGATTTGCCGCGCCTCGGCCACTTCAGGACGGCTTTCCCGCCAGTGCCGGAAAAGCTCCGTTCCAGCCAAACCCGCCAGCGGTACCAGCAGCCAGAGGAGTTTTCTGACCGGAAATTTCCAACGCAGATAATCCTTGAGCTGGAGCGTGGAGGCAAAGGTAGACACCTCGGTTTGGATGGCCTTGGTCAGCGAAGACGCCTCGTTTCGATCCAACTGCAAAACGGTGAGAAAACGATCCCTGGTGGCAGCACGCGCATCGACTTCCCGCGCCACCTCAACATTCGACCTCCACCCGAGCAGGGCCAGGCCCGCAGCGGCCAGCAAAGGAACCGACCCCAGAGCCACCACGAAGGACACGGGCCAGGCGCGAATCGCGGGAGAAAACAATCCGGCGCCATGCCAGACGAACACAAGCGAAAGTCCGGCCACCAAGGCCCACGCACCGAGATGAAGAAAGCGCTGCACGGTCAGCCTCCAGCGGGCCTCCCCCAGCTTGCGGCGCACGATCAGATCCACAACGTCATTAACTGAGCAGAGGCCGGTCAAAATGCAATAGCACCGGAAGCGACAAAAGCTCAGCCAAGGGACTGCCGACGTGGAAAGGGTTTAGCAAACTTCAACGAGGAGCGCGGTCGTGTTGTCGCGTCCGGCCAATTCGACAGAGGTCCGCACGAGACGTTGGGCGGGGTTGGATTCGGCATCCGTTTCCGGCCCGCGCACCATTTCCAGCAACTGCGCATCATAGAGTCCTTCGATCAGACCATCCGTACAAAGCAGGAAGATGTCTCCCGGCTCGTACGCCACCGCCCCGACCTGGGGATCGACGAATTGATGCCCTGCTCCCAGGGCTTTCTGCAGCGCGTTGCGTCGGGGATGATCACGCGCCTGCCTTTCGTTGAGTTTGCCGTTGCGATACAACCATCCAACATGAGTGTCGTCCTGGCTGATCTGCTTGATGCCACCGCCCTGTGCCGGAAGGTAGTAGATCCGGCTGTCTCCGATGTGACCGAAGTACATCCAGCCGGGAGTGAACCAGCACATGCTGAGCGTCGCGCCCATACCGGAGCAATCCGCGTCGCTGTTGCCCAAATAGGTCAGAGCCCGGTTGGTCTCCTGATAAAGCTCGGCCAGAACATCTTCGAAACCAGCTGCGAGTCCGGAAGCGGATTGCTTGAAAGCCCGCGGCATCAGGCGGGTGATTTTGTCCACCGCGATCCGGCTGGCGAATTCTCCCGCCCTGGCCCCGCCCATCCCGTCGCTGACGGCAAAAATAAAGTCCGAGCCGCCCGTGGGCGCCTCGCCGATCCGGCCGAGATAGCGAACCTCCTGCGCGTCGAACTGGAGGCACAAAAAGGAGTCCTCGTTGTTGGTCCGCACCTTGCCCCGGTCGGTCAGACCGAACCACCGCAGGCGTTCCGTCATTGGCTCACTGGGGGGCTGGTCCGTCATCCTTTTGCTCAAAGCCGGGCAGGATGGTGGCAAACTCGAAGTCGATCAAGCAGAAGCGCCCGTCGGACTGACGGTACGTTACATTGCGCATTTCCGCATCATCGTGCCGGACGCCGAAGGGTTCCAATTCGGCGTAAATTTCCCGCATTCGTTCCTCGTCCAAATGGTCCACCCGCGTCCCGCAACTCGTCGTCACGATTCTCAGCTGTTCCGCGTCGGCCTCCAGCAGTCGCGGCACAAAGGTGCAGCCTGCTTTTTCCAAATGTCGCAGCACCTTGACCTCGGTCGCAAAACGCTCTTCCGCCTGGGGTCCACGGAAAATTTTATGCACCCTCCCGTCATAGCCGATCCGAACCGTGGCCCTCAGGGTATCCTTGACCTGCTCCATGTCGCCAGCATGCCTTCAGCCCGCAGACAGGCAAGCCCGGAGACCACCCGGCCGGACACTGTCCTAAAACTTTTCCAGAGCTGGCATCATTCCTGCTTATGATCTCCGCGCCGAAAACGGGCATCAGGGAAAACAAAAAACAACAGAAAGCGGCCAAACCCGGCGTGGCCCGCTCAAAATTAGACACTCCAATCAAAATATGGCGAAGTACAAACTGGAATACCTCTGGCTCGACGGATACACCCCCGTGGCCAACCTGCGCGGCAAAACCCTTGTCAAAGAATACGACAGCTTTCCCAAGCTCGAAGATCTTCCGAACTGGGGCTTCGACGGCAGCTCAACCCGGCAGGCGGAAGGCCACAGCTCGGATTGCGTCCTCAAGCCGGTGGCGGTTTACCCCGATACCACCAAGAAAAATGGCGTCATCGTTCTGAACGAAGTCCTGCACGCCGACGGCACCCCGCACTCCACCAATGCGCGCGCCACCATCCTCGACGATCCCGATACCTGGTTCGGGTTCGAGCAGGAGTATTTTCTCTACCGCGACGGTGTGCCTCTGGGTTTTCCAGAAGGCGGCGGTTTCCCGCCTCCTCAAGGCAAGTATTACACCGGAGTAGGCTACTCGTCCGTGGGCGACATCGCCCGTGAAATCGTGGACACCCATCTTGACCTCTGTCTCGATGCCGGCATCAACCACGAAGGCATCAACGCCGAGGTGGCCAAGGGACAGTGGGAATTCCAAATCTTCGGCAAAGGCTCCAAAAAAGCCGCCGACGAAATGTGGGTCGCCCGCTACCTCCTTGAGCGCCTCTGCGAAAAATACGGGGTGGACGTCAACTACCACTGCAAGCCGCTCGGTATGGATGTGGACTGGAACGGCTCCGGCATGCACTCCAATTTCTCGACCAAATACATGCGCGAAGTTGGCGGCAAGGAATACTTCGAAAAACTGATGGCTGCGTTCGACAAATACAAAAACGAACACATCGCCGTTTATGGTCCCGACAACCACATGCGCCTCACCGGCCTGCATGAGACCCAGTCGATCGACAAATTCAATTACGGCCTGGCCAATCGCGGGGCGTCCATCCGCATCCCGCACAGCTTCGTGAACAACGGCTACAAGGGATACCTGGAAGATCGCCGTCCGAATTCGCAGGGTGATCCCTACAAGATTGCCAGCCGGATCTTGCAGACGATCCAAACCGTGCCGACCAAGTAAGTAAGCAGAGAGCAGTTAGCAAACAACGCCGTCGTTCGCAAGAACGGCGGCGTTTTGCTTTTCGGGGTTTCTCTGGAGATTACTTCCCGCCTTCGACGAAGGCGGAAAGCGGTTTGACCGGTCCGACATTCAGGGCCCTCACCCGGTCAAAAACCCCGGGCGAAACTTCCGGTTGCTTTTCGTAAGCGGTAAAAATCATCTCCAGGCGCGCATCGAGATTGTCGATATAATGAAGAGCGATGGCCTCCGGCGTTTTGGGTTCCACCGGCGAACCGAACTGCAATTCGCCATGGTGTGCAGCGATGAGATGCAAGACATGGAGCCGGACCTCATCCGAAGCAGGCGTCAGGTTTTCCCAATCCTTCAGCGGCAACTTTCTCCACAAGGCATTGGCGACTTCGATGCCGATGCTGATATGCCCGAGCAGTTCGCCGCGCAATTCCCGGGGAATCTCGAAGCCGGTTTCCGGCGGGCACATTTCCCAGAGCTTGCCACAGTCGTGAAACAGGGCACCGGTCAACAACAGATCGCGGTTCAGTTGGGGATACGCTCCGCTCAGGGAATCAGCAGACGCCATCATCTGGGCCGTATGGCGCAGCAGTCCGCCGCGGAAGGCGTGGTGATTGACCCGTGCCGCCGCCGCCCGGCGAAAACGCGGACCGAATTCTTCCAAAAAAGCCACGGCCAGGGCCCGCAGGCGCGGATCGTTCAGCGAGGCAACCAATGCGGTAATCGACGCGAAATCCGCCTCGTTGGCCGCACGGGAAGCCTCGTCTCCGGCGAACAATTCGGCCGCTTCCTCCGGCCGCAACGGATGCAGATTCCACCGCTGGGCTTCGAGGCCGAACGGGCTGATGGTAAACTCTCCTTCGACTTGAACCGTCCCGCCCTTTTCCAGTTCCTCGGCCGCAGAAAATTGCGGCGAGTTATTCCAGGCCTTGAGGGTGAAGGTGTCGGTCGCGTCGCGGAGCCGGATTTCCCAAAACGGTTTCCCATTGCGATCGTCCTTGCGGATCGTGTCTTCCACCTGCGCATGAATGCGGGCGGCCAGAGCGCCCGCCTTCGCTTCGGAACGGACTTGCGCAATGGTCAGGCGGGCGGGATCGGGCATGACATTTCTTTAACCACGAATGACACAGATGGGCACGGAGAAAAGCGGTGTGCTCATCCGCGTGAATCCGGGTCAATTCAACAACTGATACCACGTGCTGCGCCGGCGCGGATCGTAACCGGCCTCGCGAATGAGGCGTTCGATATCGCGCGCATTCAAGCGGAAAGTCGTTCCGGCGCTGGAGACGACATTTTCCTCCATCATCACGCTGCCAAAATCGTTGGCTCCGTATTTGAGCGCGATCTGGCCGATCTTCGGACCTTGCGTGACCCAGGAGCTTTGCAGATTTTCAAAATTATCGAGGAAGATGCGGGAGAGCGCCTGCATCCGAAGGTATTCGGAGGAAGTCACGGTTTCGGCGCGAAGCCGCGTGTTCTCCGGCTGAAACGTCCAGCAGATGAAGGCTGTGTAACCGCCGGTCTCGTCCTGCGCATCGCGCAAGCGTTGGAGATGCTCCAACCGGTCATCGAGCGTTTCAACATGGCCGAACATCATGGTGGCGCTCGAGCGCAGGCCGAGTTCGTGGCCGATGCGCATGACTTCCAGCCATTGATCGCTATTGCATTTCAACGGCGCGATGCGGTTGCGCACTTCATCCACCAGAATTTCGCCGCCGCCGCCGGGAATGGAACCCAATCCCGCGTCGATGAATTTTTCGATGACCTCACGCAGAGGCAGCCCGAAGACTTGAGAGAAGTGATTAAACTCCGGCGGACTGAACCCATGGACGTTGATCTGCGGGTATTTCCCGCGGATGTGCGAGATCATGTTCAGATAAAAATCGAGGCCCAGCTTGGGATGGTGTCCGCCTTGCAGAAGCACCTGCACGCCGCCCTCGGCGGAGAGTTCGTCCAGCTTTTGGTCTATTTCTTCCAGGCTGAGAACGTAGTGATCATCGTCCTTCTCCGTCCGGTAGAAGGCACAGAACTTGCAATAGACATTGCAGACGTTGGTGTAATTGATGTTGCGGTCAACGATGTAGGTGACCACTTCGTTCCCGCGACCGCCATAGGCCTCCCGTTTGGCCAGATTGCGGCGATGATCCGCCAGCGCGCCGAGTTCCTGCAGGGGCAAGCGGTACAATTCGCGGGCATCCTCGCGGGAAATCCGGCCACCCTCTAGCACCCGGTCCACCACCTCATTTTCTTCCATCAGCGCCGACATGCTCTAGAGATACACCCACCCCGGCGGGCGGTCAATCCGGGTCCCGGCGAAGATTCTCTGGAAATGCAGGGGCATTCCGATCAATCATCACCGTTCGCATGAAAAACACTCTCTTTACGATCTCGATCCTCGCCGCGCTCGCATTGGGCGGCTGCGGACCCGCTCCGACTTCCTCCGCTCCGGCCAAGGGCGGGGTCGCCTTTATTGACCTGGAGGCCGCGGCCAAGCGCCTCGGTCGCGACACGGTGATCACCCAGGAGTTGAAGGACGCCGGGGGCGTGTTGGGCGAACAACTGTCCGCTACCCAGAAGGAATACCAGGGCGAACTTGAGCGTTTAAAACAGTCTCTCGGCACCAAGCCTTCCGAGGCCGACAACCTGAAACTCGCTGAACTGAGCCGCAACCTGAGCCTCCAGTTCCAACAAAAGCAACAGCAAGCCCAGCAGGAACTCGGCAATAAGCGGATCGCCCTGGTCAACCGTTTCCGCGAGGAAGTCAAACCCATCGCCCTCAAAATTGCCTCCGGCAAGGGCCTCAGTGCGGTGCTGGTAAAAAGCGATATCGTGGTGCTCGGCAACGACCCCGGTCTCGACATCACCGACGATGTGGTGGCGGAGCTGACCCGTCTCGGACAGGGAACTGCCGCAGCGTCACCGTCTCCGACAACGAATTAACTACCACCAACCCCGCCAGTCGCGGAGTTTGGCCACCGCTTGGGCGCGGTGGCTGAGGCGGTTTTTGACCTCGGCGGGAAGCTGACCGAAGGTTTCACAAAATCCCTCCGGAACAAAAAGCGGATCGTAGCCGAATCCTCCCGTGCCCTTGTGTTCGTTGACGATGATGCCCTCGACCGCCCCGCTGAAGGCGGCCAGTTTGCGTCCGGCGCGCGCCAGCACGATGACACAGCGAAACCGCCCGGATCGTTCCTTACCCCGCACCCCGGCGAGGTTTCGTAAAAGCAACGCGTTGTTGTCCGCGTCGCTAGCGCTGACTCCCGCGTAGCGTGCGGAGTAAACCCCGGGAGCGCCCTTGAGAGCATCGACCTCGAGACCGGAATCATCCGCGATGACCCAACCTTCGAAGAGCAACGACGCCGCCACGGCCTTCAGGGTTGCATTTTCCTCGAAGGTCGTGCCGGTTTCCTCGACCTCCGGCATTTGCGGTAAGATCGACAGATCGAAGACCTCAAACGAATCCCCCAGAATAGCCCGGATTTCCCCGACTTTGTGAGCATTGCGGGTCGAGACCAGCAAACGGTGGTTTTCAGATGCGCGGCTCTCTGCCATATTCCCCACCCCTTTCATCATGGCCACGCAACGCAAGCAATTTCCCTTTTCTGATTTCGAACCCAAGTGGCAGCACCGCTGGCTGGAGGACGGATCCTTCCGCGCCACCGATCCGGGCGATGCGGGCTTCGATCCGGCCCGGCCCAAGACCTACATCCTCGACATGTTCCCGTATCCCAGCGGCGACGGTCTCCACATCGGCCATCCCCTGCAAAAGACAGCCTGCGACATCGTCGCCCGGCAGTTGCGCATGCGCGGACACAATGTCCTGTTCCCCGCCGGCTGGGATTCCTTCGGAC
The DNA here is from genome assembly GCA_049317925.1 of Terrimicrobiaceae bacterium. GTDB lineage: Bacteria > Verrucomicrobiota > Verrucomicrobiia > Chthoniobacterales > Terrimicrobiaceae > CAMASH01. The sequence goes on along the minus strand of JBMOHI010000073.1, from coordinate 1,329 downwards.
TGCCGGCCGAACAATACGCCATCAAAACCGGCCAGCATCCACGCGTCACCACCGAGGCCAATATCGCCAATTTTACGCGTCAGCTCAAACAGCTCGGATTTTCCTACGACTGGAGCCGCGAGTTCGCCACCAGCGAACCCGATTACTACAAATGGACGCAGTGGATCTTCCTGCAAATCTACGGCAGTTACTTTGACGAGAAGGAAGACAAGGCCCGCCCCATCGCACAACTGCCCATTCCGCCGGAGATCAAGGCGCAGGGTGCCGAGGCCGTGCGCGACTACGTCGATTCCAAACGCCTCGCCTACGTGGACGAACAACCGGTCAATTGGTCACCCGATCTCGGCACCGTGCTGGCCAATGAGGAAGTCGAGGAGTGGACCGGCAAGGGCTTCCGGGTCGAACGCCGCCCCATGCGCCAATGGATGCTGCGCATCACCGCCTACGCCCAACGCTTGATCGACGAACTCGAACCGCTCGACTGGCCCGAGTCGCTCAAGCTCATGCAGCGAAACTGGATCGGACGCTCCGTGGGAGCCTCCGTGAAATTCTCAGTCGCGGAAAATGAGTCACAGATTGAAGTTTTCACCACGCGCCCCGATACGCTTTTCGGCGCGACCTATATGGTGCTGGCGCCCGAACATCCGCTGGTCGGGCAGATCACCACGGAGGAGAATCGCGCCGCCGTTGAGGCTTACAAAAAACAAATCTCCTCAAAATCGGACCTCGAGCGCACGGAATTATCGAAGGACAAAACCGGCGTTCCCACCGGAGCCTTCGCCATCAATCCGGTCAACGATGAAAAGATTCCCATCTGGATCGCAGACTATGTCATGATGGGCTACGGCACCGGCGCCATCATGGCCGTGCCGGCGCACGACGAGCGGGATTTTGAATTTGCGCAAAAATTCGGACTCGAAATCCGCCAGGTCGTTCAACCTCCGAGCGATGAAAAGTGGCAGGGGTTCACCGCAAACGGAACCGCCATCAACTCCGGCTTCCTCGACGGACTGCCGACGCCCGAGGCAAAGAAATCCATCATCGCCTGGCTGGAGCAAAACAGCCTTGGCCGCGGCACGATCAACTACAAGCTCCGCGACTGGCTTTTCTCCCGCCAACGGTATTGGGGCGAACCGTTTCCCATCGTGTGGAAAAACGGACGCCACTATGCCATTCCCGAGAGCGAACTGCCTCTCCTCCCGCCCGACTTGGAGGACTTCAAGCCCGCCGGCGATGGACGGCCCCCGCTGGCCAAGGCCACCGATTGGGTGCAGTTGCCCGATGGATTCGAACGCGAGACCAACACCATGCCCCAATGGGCGGGGTCCT
>JBMOHI010000072.1:0-8447 GCA_049317925.1 Terrimicrobiaceae bacterium | reverse complement strand
TCCTTCATCCAAACTTCGCCATCCGTCATCACCGTCGAGTTTTCGGATGCCGGCCGGAGTTCGATGCCGCGGTATTTCATGCAGACCTTGAGCGTGTGGTGGCGTTGACTGCCTGACGGGAGATACCAGAAGAGGCCGATGTTTTCCGGTTGGCCGGGAAGACGCACCTGGTAGCCGTCGCCGGGGATCTCGCGCGTTGCTGCTGTACTTGGCGGTTGGAGATTGACACGTTCGGGGGTCACAAAGGTCGAACCCAGGAAGGGGAGGCAAAAGGCGGCGGCGGCGAAGGGTATGGCGAACCGCACCCGGCGGGTTGGTCTGATGGAGCCCGCAGCGAACGCGAGAGATTGGGGAGTTTTGAGGAGTTCCCATCCGGCCAGCGCGAGGCCGATCCATGTGACGGCTTCGCCCAATGGCAGCAGCTGGAACATCGGCTGCGAGCCCGCGAGAAGGATGACTCCCGTTACGCTGAAGATCCATGAACGCATGATCAAAAGCGGGCAGACCAGCAGCCAGGGGAGCCAGAACGATTCGATGCCCGCGAGGATGATCGCGAGCGCCGCGATCAGCCAGCCCGCTGTTGCGATCCATCGGATTGGCGTGATGCTGGCGGGAAGGCGGCAATGGGCCAGGGTCAGCACGGCGGCCAGTGTCAGGGCCAACCCGCCGGGAGCGTCAGCCATGGGCGCGACGAGGGCAAGAACGGCAGCGGCATGCATCAATTCAAACGACGTGACGAGGCGGCCCCGCGCGTCCACCGGAACGAGGACCATGGCAAAAGGCACCAGCCAGGCCAGCCCGATGAAGTAGTGAAGCTGGGGGCTCTCCACGGATGGAAAAAACCACGCGCGGTAGGCGACGACGGTGAGGACCCGCGCGACGTTCGCGGCCAAAGCCGCGGGGATGGCCGCCGCCACGCGGAGCCAGAATCCGAGGTCCAGGCGGCGGTGGCGCTGCATCCACACCGTCACCGCCAGAAGCACAACGAGCAGGTTGAGGCCGGCGCAGTCTCGGCTCCACGGAACTTCGAGGTTGCCCACGGTGAGCATACCCCCCGCTTCGCTGGCCTGGAGTCCGAATGCTCTGAGCAGCGCGAGCACAATAGGCTTGGTGACCGCCCCGAAGAAATCCTGCGCCGCGGTGAGTTGGGCCAACAGCGCCACAGCGACGACCGGAATGAACAACCGCCACGACCCTATTCCGCCCGGTGCCGGAGCGGGCGCAGAGGGGGCGGTTGGGGGAATCATGGACCTTTGACTTATCAGCGTTTGACCCGGGCCGGCACAAGGTTTTTCCCACGCAGGATCGCAACCGCGGCGAAGGCAATCAATGCGAAGACCGGCGGGATCGGGGCGGCCGGGGCCTGCCAGCGATCGGGAAGGACGTCGATTTTTGAGACCTTCGCCCCATCCACCACGGCAACCGGCCGTCCGGAGATGGCCCCATCCTCTTTCGCGCTCCAGGCCTGGGTGCGGGACGTGTAGTTGTCGGATTCGAATCCCGAGGTGCTGGTATTGGAGAAGACGACGCTGTCCCATGAGGTCGCGCTGTCACCGTAGAAGTTGATGAAGCCATAAGGTTCGCCGGCGTTGAGACGGCGGTCCAGAGGGTTGCCGTAGTACTCCTTGGGAAGCAGGTTCATCAGGTTGGCCGTGGTGAACTCTGCTACAATCTCCTTGCCGTTATAGAACGACATCCGGTTTGCCGCATCACCGGTTGACCAGAAAACACCGAAGTAGGAACTGGGTTTGTCGAGGGTGAGGACGGTTTGTTTGACCGGAGTGCCAACACCTTGAACCGAGTAAGGGCTGCCCTTCGGAAACGAGTCCGTGGGAGCGCCCCCGTATCGATCCGCTTTGAGAATGTAAAGCTGGTCAAACTTGCCCACACCTTTCCATTCGACGTTGCGGTTGAAACCAATGTTGAGGCTGTCGAAATTATAAACCGAGGTGTTGAGCAGGGACGAATTGTAGTCGCCCGGATCCTCCGCGATTGTCACCATGGTCGCGGCGTGAACGGCTGGCGCGAGAAGAACGGCGGAGACGAAGCCGAGAGTTAGGGATTGGAATGGAATCTTCATGGGTCGTTCTTTGGTTTGGTTAAACGCCGAGCCGGGTTGTCTGCGACTGCATCGTTGTTTGACGAACTTATCGTTTCGGACGAAATCAGCGATTCCCGCAATTGGGGGATGTCGCGCGGGTGGATCTAATCACGTTGATTCGCTGGCGCCGGCCCCGAGGTACCGCAGGACCGCCTCCGTGCGGCTGCGGACATGGAGCTTGCGATAGATGCGCTTGAGATGGTCGCGCACGGTCTCGTAGCTCGTCGCGAGGGCGTTGAAATCAAACAGCGATGTCCCGGAGAGACTCGAAGTGAAGGAGTTTGCATTCTCCGAAACGGTCACGATGGATGAATAGCTGGGTGAGGTGGAGGCGGAATAGCCGAATGATGCTGTTGCGAGGAGGGTCCCGGCGAGCAGGCTGGTGTCATTCAGATTCCGCGTATTTTTTAAGGCGCTCGGTTTCATGATTTTTTGGGTTTCGGTTTGAGGGCTGGGAGTTGTTCTCGTTCTCCGGTTCACGAGGCGCTCCGTTTGGCCGAGCGCTTTTGCAGTCCGCGGAGTCCGGCCACAATTCCAAGGGCCAGCAAGGCAACGAGCGGCGGGGCAGGTGCCGCAGGGGCCTTGGTAGGGGATACCCACTTGTCGGGTCCCTTCTCACCACCGGCACCTGTTATGTCAGGAGCCCCATTGGGCTGCTGCGTGCTGACGCCGTTGGCCTGGCTGGCAGTGGTTTGAGCCTGCGAGGCAGTGTTCTGACCTTGTGAGGCGCCGGAGGCGACTGTGCTCTGCCCCGCTTGGTTCGCCGGGGTCGAATCATTGGACTGTGCTGGGGCAGCAACTGCGGCTTCCGCCTGATTCACCGCTCCCTCATTGCTCTGGGCTTTGTCGTAGCGGATTTTCTCCTCTTCCAGATTCACCCTCTCCTCCTGAGCCTGGGCCTCAGCGGCAATGATCCTTTCTTCATCCATCTTCAACTTCTCTTCATAGGTCTTGGCTTCCGAACCTTGGAGACTTTCCTCCTCGAGCTTCATCCGCTCGTCAGGGTTGAGAGCTTCGTAACGGGCTCTGTCCTCCTCCAGCTTCAACTTCTGCTCGCGGATCCGGGCTTCGGAGTAACGGACTCTCTCCTCCGCCAGCTTCAATTTCTCCTCGGGGGTCCGGGCTTCCGATTTGCCGAGTCTCTCTCTCTCCTCCACCAGTTTAAACTTTTCTTCCATCGTCTGAGCTTCGGAGAAACGGATCCTATCCTTCTCCAACTCGACCTTCTCTTCAGTGGTCTGAGGTTCGAAGGTGCGGAGTCTCTCTTCCTCCAGCTTCACTTTTTCCTCAGGGGTCCGGGCGTCGAATTCGCGGAGACTTTCTTCCTGCTTTTGATTAATGGCGACAGCTTCTTCCGCGCGCTTCGCAAGGGCCGCCTCATCGGCCAGCGCTGAGCCTGCGGGCAGAAGTGCAAGAAGGATTACCGGAAGCAACCAGTTGTTTTTATTTTGGCGTTTCATTTGATCTATTTTTCCTTTGTTGTTGGTGTAATTAGTTAACAATCTTTTCCGTAAAGCAGCCGTTTGACGGCGTCAGTTGGTTTGGTTAAACGCTGAGCCGGGTTGTCTGCGACTGCATCGTTCTTCGACGAAGTTATCGCCTTTGCGAAATTCAACAATTCCCGCAATTGGGGGATGTCGCGCGGGATGGATCTAATCACGTTGATTCGCTGGCGCCGGCCCCGAGGTACCGCAGGACCGCCTCCGTGCGGCTGCGGACATGGAGCTTGCGATAGATGCGCTTGAGATGGTCGCGCACGGTCTCGTAGCTCATTACGAGTTCGGCGGCAGCCTCCTTCGGAACCCGGCCGCGGGCGAGTTGTTCAAGGATCTGATGCTCCCGCGGGCTGAGCGAGGGAAGGGGCAGTCCGGCGCGGCGGGCTTTTGGTTTTGTGAGGAACGCATTGATGACAAGCCCAGCCACAGCCGGACTGAGCGGGGCCCCGCCATCATGCGCCGCCGTCATGGCCGAAACGAGTTCGTCAGGCGAGGCCCCTTTGAGCAGGTATCCGTTGGCCCCGGCGCTCAATGAGGCGAAAACCCGTTTGGGATCATCGTGCGCCGTCAGAACCACGAGAGCCGTTCCCGGCAGGATTGCCGAAAGGGCCCGCAGGCAGTCCTCGCCCGGCATCCCCGGCAGTTCCAGGTCGACGAGAATGATGTTCGGTTTGAGCATCGGGACTGCTTGCAGCGCATCCTCCGCGCTCGACCAGGCCCCGACGCACTCGAATCCGGGCTGCGCTTTCAGAATTCCAGCAAGGAACTGGCGGGTGACCGCGTTATCTTCCACAACGCCCACGCTCAAAGGACGTTGACCTTTCCCGCCAGACGGATGCTCGCGTCGAGGGCTCATGATGTTGTTGAGAGTGCTCTTCTGTCCGCGTAAAGACAAGGCCCATCCTTGGCGGCCAGCCCGCAAAGTGGTCCCGGCCGGGCTTAGGCGGGACGAAAGCCTCCCGGTTCACTCCCGTTCCCGCCAGTGGGCAATAAGGGACCTTCGGGAATCCTCATTTCTGGTGAGTTGTTCTTGCTATTGCAGAAATTAGTTAATCTAATACAAGGCATAAAATATGAGTGCCACCCCTCTTCCCACCTCCGCACGGGCCGCCGTGCTCACCGGACCCCGTCAGATCGAAATCCGCGAGTTTCCCATTCCCCAACCGGGGAAAGGTGAACTCCTTGTCGAGGTGGAAGGATGCGGGATTTGCGGGACGGATGTTCACGAATACAAACGCGACCCCTTCGGCCTGATCCCCGTGGTGCTTGGTCATGAGGGAACGGGAACAATCCTTGCGGTCGGCGGGGAGGGACTGACTGATTTTTCCGGTCAGCCGCTCGGGGTGGGGGATCAAATTGTGACGTCAGTGCTGGTGCCGAAGGACTGTCCGTTTACGCATGACTTCCCCGCGCGCTCCAATCTCAGCGACGCCCTCGGAGTTTACGGGCTTCTGCCGGACGAGCCGGGGAGGCATCTCAATGGCTATTTCGCCACCCATCTGGTCGTCCGGGCGGGCTCCACCGTTTTCAAAGTGAATGGAATGACGCTGAAAGAGCGCCTCCTGATCGAGCCCATGGCCGTGACCGTGCATGCCCTGGAACGGGCCAAAACGACCGGCCTGCTGAATTTTTCCAGCACGGTTCTGGTTCAGGGATGCGGACCGATCGGCCTGATGATGGTCGCAACGTTGTTTGCCTCCGGGGTGGAAAACATCATCGCGGTTGACGGCGTGCCCGCCCGCCTGGAAATGGCCCGTGCCATGGGAGCTTCGCAGGTTTTGCAGATTGGGGAAGGGATGGATGTGGCGGAAAATGTCCGGAGCGTCACGCGCGGGCGGGGCGTGGATTTTGCCTTTCAATGCACCGGCGTTCCCGCGGCCGCGGCGGCGATCTGGAAATTTGTCCGGCGCGGGGGAGGGCTCTGCGAGGTCGGATTTTTCATGGACAACGGGACCTGCGAAATCAATCCGCACGAGGATCTTTGCAAAAAGGAAATCACCGCGGTCGGGTCGTGGGTCTACACGCCGCAGGAATATCCCCTGGCCATTGCGATGATCCGCCATCTGGTCCGCATAGGCATCCCGGTCGAGAGTCTGGTCAGTCACACATTTCCGCTGGATGAGATCTCCCATGCCATGGAGACCAACATCGCCATGGAAGGCATCAAGCTGGCCATTTTGCCCTGATCTTATGAGAGACATCATCCATCCCGCCGACTGCCTGGTGAACGCCATGGCGCGCATTTACCGCTACCGCATGACCACGACGTCCGGCGGCAACCTTTCCATCCGCGACCGGGATGGGTCCATCTGGATCACGCCCGCCCGCGTGGACAAAGGTGCATTGCGCCGCGAGGACATTGTGCGGGTGCGGCCAGACGGAACCACCGAGGGTCGGCACAAGGCGTCGTCGGAGTTTCCCTTCCACAAACGCATCTATGAATTGCGTCCCGATCTTGGGGCCATCATTCACGCCCACCCGGTGGCGCTGGTGGCGTTCAGTATCTGCGGGCGGACGCCGGATACGCGGCTGTTTGCCAAGGCGCACGCCATTTGTGGCGAGGTGGGATTCGCCCCCTACGCCCTGCCGGGAAGCGCGTTGCTGGGCGAACGCATCGCGGAGGTTTTCACCGGCGGCCATGATTGTGTGATGCTGGAAAATCATGGCGTCGTGGTCGGCGGGTGGGATTTTCAGGAAGCCTTCCGGCGTTTTGAGATGCTGGAATTTGTGGCGAAAACAATCGTCAAGGCCAGTGCCTTGGGCGAGGTGCGGTATCTCTCCGACGCCGAACTCTCGGTCGGGGAGAAACCCGTGGCCGCGATGGAAACCTTTGCCGCGGGCGAGGCGTCCAGCGAGGAACGCCTCTTGCGGACCGAACTCTGCGATTTTATCCGGCGGGGGTATCAACAGCGTTTGCTGACCAGCGCTGCGGGGAGTTTTTCCGTGCGGGTGGATGAGGAGTCATTTTTGATCACAGGCGAACTGGTGGACCGCGCGACCGTCACTCCGGATCAGTTGGTCCTGGTGCGCGGGGGGCGGTGCGAAGCGGGCGGGCGGCCCAGCCGCGCCCATCTGCTGCATGCGCCCATCTATGCGCGGCATCCGGAGATCCGTGCCATCGTGAATGCGACCCCGGTCAACGCCACGGCATTTTCGGTTTCGGACACCGTGCTCGACACCCGGACCATCCCGGAGAGTTACATCTTCCTCCGCGATGTGGCGGTCCTGCCCTTCGCCTCGATTTATGAGGACCCTGCTCGCATCGCTTCCGCGCTCACCCCGGCTGCGCCGATTGCTCTGATCCGGAACGACTGCGCCCTGGTGCTCGGGCAGAACATTCTGGATGCCTTTGACCGGCTGGAGGTCCTGGAGTCCACCGCCGAGGCCGTCATCAACAGCCGCGCCCTGGGTGAGGTCAAGCCGATGAACGACGAAGTGATCGAGGAGTTGGTGAAGGTCTTTTTGAGTTAGACCGATAGTTGATCCTTCTTCCTGAAATGAAGATGGAAGTCTCGCAGCGATGCAGTCCATCATGATGATTAGGGTGACGCTTCCCGGCGCGCTCCTTACTTTCCATGTCCTTCTCCTCACTTGGCCTTTCCGAACCGCTGCTGCGCGCCATCAGCGAGCAGGAGTTCTCCACCCCGACACCTGTTCAGGTCGCGTCCATCCCGGCGATCCTCCGCGGCGAGGATGTCTGGGCCTGCGCGCAAACGGGCTCCGGCAAGACGGCCGCTTATGCCCTGCCCATCGTGCAACTCTTGAGTGCGGAGTCGCGTCCGCGAGGCCGTTTTGTGCGGGCCTTGATTCTTGTGCCCACCCGCGAACTCGCCGGGCAGGTCGGCGAGACCCTTCGACACTGCGGCAAACATCTGCCCCGCATGCTCAAAACCCTCGTCGTCCACGGCGGGGTCTCGATTAATCCCCAAATGATGGCATTCGGCGGCGGAGCCGACATCGTGGTGGCCACTCCCGGCCGCTTGCTCGATTTGATCGCGCACAACGCTGTCTCGCTGTCCGCCGTGACTCTTCTCGTTTTGGACGAAGCGGATCGTTTGCTTGAGAAAGGATTTAGCGATGAACTCGGCCGCATCGTGGCTCTGCTGCCCGGACGCCGCCAAAGCCTGCTCTTCTCCGCCACCTTTCCCCCGGCCGTATCCACCCTTGCCGCCGCCTTGCTGCGCGAACCTGTTCGCATCGATGTGCCCTCCGCCCCGGAAACGAAGCCGGATATCCTGCAGCGGGTCATTGAGGTCGATGCCCCGCGCCGCGCCCAATTGCTGCGTCACCTCATCCAGGAAAACCAATGGTCCGGCGTTCTCGTCTTTGTCGCCACCAAATACGCCACCGAGCATGTCGCGCAGAAACTCCGCCAGGCCGGCCTGGTCGCCGCGGCCTTGCACGGCGAACTCAGTCAGGGCACCCGCCAGCAGATCCTCGCCGACTTCAAGGCCGGCCGCATCCCCGTGTTGCTTGCCACCGACCTCGCCGCGCGGGGAATCGATGTGACCTGGCTGCAGGTTGTGGTGAACTTCGACCTGCCGCGCTCCGCCGTGGACTACATCCATCGCATCGGCCGCACCGGCCGGGCCGGAGCGACCGGGCAGGCCATCAGTTTCGTCAGCTCCGGCACGCACGCCCATTTTCGCCTCATTGAAAAACGCCATCAACTCGACCTGCCGCGCGAACAGATTCCTGGCTTTGAGGCAGTCGATACCTCGGTGCCCGCACCTTCCACCGGCGGCATCAAAGGTTCCCGGAAAAGCAAAAAAGACAAACTCCGCGAACGCCAGCGCGATAGCGCTTCCTAAAAGGGGAAGGAGATGTGTAGCGCGGGGCGCAACCGCCGC
>JBMOHI010000071.1:0-8534 GCA_049317925.1 Terrimicrobiaceae bacterium | reverse complement strand
CCATGCGCGGCACACGCGAGCGGTTTTCATCGAAAGCCAGCCGCAGCACCATGAAAGTGAAACCCTGATTGTATGTCGGGCTGGAATGAAACCAAATGCCCGCCTCGATGGCCCGGCGCGCCACGGCCAAATCCGTGGTCACATCCGCTGGATTCCGTCCCAGCGACATGCTCCCAAACGTGAACGGGCTCAAGGACGTCATCCGGCTACAGCAGTGCGGCCGCCTCCTGCGGGGACGGCAGGCCCCATTCCTGCCAGCGTTTCAAGTACTCCTCGCGGGTCAGTAAAACATAGTGCGGATTCTTTTGCTCCCGGAGCCACTTCATCATGAGTGTGATCGAGTCCTGGGGCATGACCGTGCAGCCGGCGGAGGGCACCGATGGTCCGCGCTGCATGTGAAAAAAGATCGCACTGCCCGCGCCCGCCACCGGCGGATCGGCATTGTGGCGGATTTCGATGAGCCAGCGGTGTGGCGGATCGTTCAACCGCATCTTTTGCTTGGCAAACCACGGCGGCGGATTCGCGGGATCCACGACCACGTGCTGGTTGTAATGCGGAAGTGTGGGATCGTCGATCCAGGCATCGGCCTCACTCAGGGTGTGAAAAGGATAATCGGCTCCGTCTGGCAGGCTTTTGTCGTAGGTGTAAATGGTTCCGATTTTAAAAACCCCGGCCGGGGCGCGCTTGTCGCGTTCGACTTTTTGCGGTCCCACCTCGCCATTGCCGAGGATCCCGCGCCCCCAGGCGAGACCGTGCTTGCCATAGAGGACACGAAGAGCCGGGGAAACGGCCCGCCAGCCTTTGCCTTCGCGCTCGAAAAGCTGGAGTTTTCCCGTGGTGGAATCCCACCCGGGAGAAATCGAAACGACCAGTTGGGTGATGGAACGGTCCAGCGCGAAACCCGGTTGCGCGGTTAGAACCAGCACCGCGGCCAACCAGCGGACATCAAACCCAAACGCCATCGGCCACGGCATCCGTAAGGGTCGGGTAGGTGTTGAAAACTTTCAGCAAACCCGAGATCTCAAAAAGCCGCCGCAGATCCGGACTCAGCCCGGTGATGCCGAACCGCCCGCCCGCCCGCAGCATTTCCTGCGCGGGAACGATGATGGCGCGGATGCCCATGCTGGCAACAAAAACCGTGCCGGTGAAATCGACCACCATCGAACGCACGCCGTCCTTGATGTGTTTCACAGTGTAGTCCTGAAACGTCCCGGCCCCCGCGTGGTCCAGGCGCCCTTCGACGGCTATGACGACAATCGGACCTTCGCGATGTTCGGTGATTTGCATGGCGGTCAAATAATCAGGGGTTGCGCAGGGCGGCAAGCATGCGGTCAGAGCTTCTTCGTGATCGTCACAATGTTCCGGCCGTCCTGCCGCACGTACGCACAGGAATCGAGCATGTTGCGGACAAAATGAATGCCGAGTCCGCCGATATCGCGCTCCTCGGCCGGCAAGGTGGTGTCGGGTTCCGGTTGATCGAAGGGGTTGAACTCATGACCGTCATCGCAGATGCGAATTTCCAAAACATCCGCGCTTGTGGCCAGATGAACCGTAATCTCGTGCGAGGCCTCATCGTCATAGCCGTACTTGATGATGTTCGTGACCAGTTCCTCAATGGCGAGGTTGGCCGCGAAGACGACTTCCGGCCCCGCAGCGTTTTCCTCGAGGAAATTCGTCGTGGCCTCGGCCACGGCGGAGAGGTCACCGAAGTCATTGCGCAAGCGGAAGGTCGTTTCAACCGGCATCGCAGCTAAATTGCCGCTCCCGCCGCCACAGTTCAATCTGTTTGTCCGCCTGACGCTTCAATCCCGCGCCCGAATGGGGAACAGAACCGGACGATCCCACTCGCGGGGAAAATCATACCGCCACGGGTTCATCAGACGCTGCATCAGGCGGAACTTTCCCGCGGCGGCCTGCACGAAACGGCCTGGAGTCATTCCGGAAAACTGCAACAACCGCCCGTGGGCCATCCACACGGCTGCGCAAACCACGCCGTAGAACATCATCTCTCCGGCCAACAACAGCGCCCGCTGCCAGCGGGGCAGGCGCCGCCGCGCGAAGGCCAGGTGTTCACACTGGAACTGAATATGCCGGACCTCGTCGCGCAGGATGCGCCCGCACTCGGACTGCAGAAGGGGACACGGGGTCAATCGTTTCACCGCCGCGTAATAGATCTCGGCCATGGACTCGACCATCACGACGACAGAAGCCCACACGGCATAGTTGGGAATGGCGTAGCGGCAACACCGGAAAAGACTGTCGCCGAGGTCGCGTTTCTTCCGGGGAATGCCGGCACCATCGAGCCACTCCCCCAAAGCCGCGCCATGACGCTGCTCTTCACGGATGAAGAACTCGACCGCGCTGAGAAAAGCGGGATCGTCGTGCGCTTCGGCGTATTGTTTGGCCGCGGCACGGAGATGTCGTCCGTCGGACGTTTCGCCCAGTTGCCAGGCAGGAAGCGAAGCCGCAATGACCGAACGCACCGTATCCGGCAGGCCGGCGGCCGGGGGTGGCTTGGGCCGCGCGGCGGCCGATTGGGCATTTTCGTAAAAATATGCGATCCAGTCGCACGACGAGCGGATGGTTTTGTGTTTCATCGCCGGCCATCCTGCCCCGGCTCTGTGAAGCCCGGATGAAGTCCCGGTGAAATTTCCGTGAATCCGCCGGTTTTCTCAGATTCCGAAAACCAACGCCGCCGCCAGGGTGAGGCCAATGACACCCAGCAAGATCCCCCAGCCGGCGAGTTCCCTGCGCCAGTTGTGATCGGGCCGGGGCCGCAGCCAGAAATTCATCAACCGCGAGTAACGCGGCATAATGAAAAACGTCAGGAGGGAAATATCGACAGTGAGGAGAATGAGGTAGGCCAGCGGCAGCGGCACCGCGGTGAAGAGCGGAGCGAGAAGATGACGGAGAAACGTGATCACGGGAAACAGCGCCGAGAGGATGACCAATCCCTGACGCCACGGCGCGGGGGGCGCGGAGTCGTCACCATATTCGAACCATCCCTCAAACCCGCTCCCGATCCGCCGCACGCGGTAATCCTCCACATACTGATGCACCTCTGCAATGAGCGTCGCGCGCTCGGGACATTGCAGCCACGCGTCGAGGTGAGGCCGGGAGTCGAAACGCAGCACCACGACAAATTCGGGATTGGCGCTGTCCAACGTGTCGAAGGATTCCGTGCCGAGAAAACCGTCCCACTTGCGGCAGGCCTCGACGATGCGGCGGCGCCAGTCGTGAAAGTCTGCCTCGCGGCCGGGCCGGACCCGGTAGGAAAAAACGGTGGAGACCGTGCCGGGGACACGCCGCCGGTGCGCAAAGAAAAACTCCTGGGAGGGCGCAAGCACAAGCGACTCCATCTGCCGGAGTGCCTCGCTGCGTTCGGGAGAACCCAACCATTGACGCAGGTTTTCTCCGGTATTGAACCGGTAGAGCACAACGTAGGCGTCCTGCACACCCGCAATCGGGGGAAAAATCTCCGATCCCTGAAAACCCACCGAGCGGCGCGAAGCCATCATGAGTTTGCGCATCAAGGCTTCCGCCTCCGCCTCCCGCGCCGGATCGACCCGCCGCCAGACAATCCCGGTGACACCCGCCGCATCAAATGCTTCCATCGTTCTTCCTCCTCAAGCCGTCCGGATCATCTCCCCCGCCAGACGGATGGCGGCGATCATGCTGTCCGGCCGCGCAATGCCGCGACCGGCGATGCCAAAGGCGGTGCCATGATCCGGACTCGTGCGCGGAAACGGCAGACCGAGGGTGACATTCACCCCTTGGTCGAAGGCATGCAATTTGAGCGGGATCAGACCCTGATCGTGGTAAAGGCAAAGCACACCATCAAACTCGCCTCCCACCGCGCGATGAAACACCGTGTCCGGCGACAGTGGCTCGCTAAAGCTGGCGGACTGGCCCCACTTTTCCCGCAGCAGCCGAACCGCGGGAGCGACAAGGGTGATTTCCTCGCGCCCGAGATCGCCGTTTTCCCCGGCATGCGGATTCAATCCCGCCACGGCCACCCGGGGAACGGCCAAGCCGCGCGTTGCAAAAAGGCAGCCAGCAGATTTCCCACCCGCACGATTTCGTCCGTCCGCAGCAGGCCGGCCACCTCCCGCAGCGGCACATGCGCCGTCACGAGCGCGACAGTGAGGCGTCCTCCGGTCAGGCACATGGCAAAATCCTCCACCGCCGCGCGGGCCGCGAAAAACTCCGTCTGACCCGGAAAAGGGAACCCCGCCTCGTGCAGATGCCGTTTGCTGACGGGACCGGTGACGACCGCGTTGACTTCTCCACGGAGCGCAAGGTCCGCCGCCTCCTCCAGGGCGCGGAGGGCATGCGCCGATGACTCCGGGGACGGCTGACCGGAAACGAAGGCATCCGTCGCGCCTATCACGCGATAGGTGAAATCCTCCGGCAAACGTCCGCCCGCCAGCGCGGCGCGGACGACTTCCGGTCCGACGCCCGCCGGATCTCCGAGGGTGATTGCGATGACTGGTCTCATCGTTTGGGATTCTTAGCCGCAAACAGACCGGAAAAAAGCTTCTTTCCGCAACCTCGGTTACGGCGGATTTGCGATTTGCATTTGCGGCAAGGGACATGGGGGTGTAGATGCTGGCAGATGGCCCGTCGCGGAAAAAACTCCATCAAACCCCTCTGGATCATCATTGCCGTGCTTTTGCTCGGGGGTGCATTTATCGGATCCCGCCTCTTTATCACCACCTCGGCCGAACCGTTCCGCACCGTGGCCGCCCTGGACGTCAAGGCCTACCTGGACAATGCCAACAGCCTGCGCAGCAATGTCTACAAAATCGAAGGCGAAGTCAGCGACTCGCTGGCCTGGTCGTCAAGCAACGGCCGCCTGTTTGCGGTCAGCGTCAACAAGGGCGAGGATGTGATCCCGATCCTGGTTACGACGAATTTCAATCACATCAATATTCAGAAAGGGCAGAAATTTATTTTCCTGCTTGAAGTCGATAATAATGGTATCCTGCGCACGAAAGATCTGACCAAAGCATGAAGTCACCCCTGCTGATTTGTCTGGCATCCTCCACCCTGGCCTTCGCCCAGGTTCCCGACGCGCCATCCAACGGTGCCCCCCAGCCCGCCGCCCCTCCCGCCTCACAACCGATGGATTCATCCGGTGGATCGGGCTCTCCCGAGAAGCCCGACAACGCCAATGGCGGCTCGAGTTTTCTCGGCAAGGATGTGCCGTTTTTTAACCCCGGCAGCGAGATTGTCAGTTGGGACGGGAAGAACTGGAACATCAACAACAACCGTGTTTTCGAGGCCCGTTTCGAGAAGTACCTCAACGCACCGCCCTCCACCACCGAAGCAGATCGCCAGTATGAGGCCATTTTGGAGCAGATCATGGACAAACTGTCCCCGGGGCGGATCACGCCGAAATCGACGGACGAGGCCTTCCAACTCCTGGCCAAGGCGTCACAGTTTCAGGAAGACGCCAACCTCTGCGACAGCATCGCTTACCAGGTTTATTCCGCCTGGCTGGCCAAGAATAACAATGAGCGCGTCAGCGCGGCCAACAAAGGCCTCGAAGACGAACGGAAACGTCTGGAGTGGAATGCCAAGATGACAGCCGAGGGCAACCGGCTCGACGGTCCGAACTCGAAGGGCGATGGCGTGGCGGCGGAATGGGCCAAGCAACAGCAGCTCAAACGCGACATGGAGATGCAGCCGCTCATCACCCGGATCGCGGAAATCCAGGCTCTTATCAAAACAAACCAGCTCAAACGCGAGGTGGCCGAACTCCAGATCAAGATCGAGTTCCAGGCCCTCATCGTGCAGCATTTTCTCCAGCGGCGCTTCCAGCACGCTGTGATCGGAACACGTTTCTATCGCAACATTTTTGCCGATGGCGACAGCCAGCTCCGCGTGGGCGAGGACGCCAAAAGCCTCTTCGCCAAGACCACCGGACTCCCGCCCACTATGGGAACGATCGATTCGCTGGCCAACGAAATCATGCGCGATGTCCGCGAAGGGGTGCAGTCCTTCAAGTTCCTGCTCGAGAAAAACGAACTGCAAAGCGCCTCCAAGCGCTTGGCCGAAACCTTCATCATCGGCGAATATCTCCCGGACATCCGCACTCTCAGCCGCGACGACAAACGCAAGGCCCTGGCCTTCGTGCAGAAGTCCAACCAGCTCATCAGCGCCCTCGAGGTCAAGGATTACACGCTGGCGGAAACCCTGGTCAAAGAGCTCAATCAAACCGCGCAGGATGCCGACACGTCCAAGCCCACCGCCGCCATCGAAACGGCCCGGCAGGTTTCCTCCATGCACATCGCCAAGGCCCGCAATGCCGCGGTCGGCGGCGACAAGGAAACGCTGGAAACCGAACTAAAAGCCGCCATGGAAATCTGGCCGCGCAACCCCGCCCTGACCGAGGTGTCGAAAATGATCTTTTCCCAGGCCGACGTGCAGTCGCGAGCATTGGTCGACTTCGATCAGTTGCTCAGCCAGAAAAACTACCGGCAGATTTTTGACGACAAGATGCGCTTCATTGCCGCGACCTCGATGTATCCGGAAAAGCAGGAGGAGCTCCGCAAGGTCCTCGATGACATGCAGGTCATTGAAACCGCCATCATTCAGGCGCAGGAAATTGAGAAACGGAACAACTACGCCGGAGCTTGGGAAAGCGCGGAGAAGGCGTTTCTGAAGTTTCCCAATGACAACAAACTCAACCAGCTCCGGGCCAACCTGACCATCGAGGCGTCGGATTTTGTTCAAGCCATCCGCAAAGCCCAGGACCTGGAAAGCCGCAAACAACCCGGATCAAGCCTGGCCTGGTATCTGAAAGCCTGGAATAAATACCCCCAAAGCGAGTTCGCCAAAGAGGGCGTCGAGCGCCTGAAAAAGGAAGTTCTACCAGACGCCACGTAGTTTTTTGACACTGGACAAACCGAAGCGTCTTCACTACGCTATTCCAAATGAAAAATTACGGCAAAATTTTGGCGGTCTTGGCGACTCTGGCTCTGGGAGTGCCCGCGGCACGCGCGGTTGTTGTCATCGCAGCAGACTATCCCACGAAGTCCGGCAGCGGGCTCGAAACCGCCGGGGGAAACCAGGTTTCGCGACTGGTGGCACTTTATCAGAATGATGTCGCCCTCTTGGCCAACTCCGACAAGCAATATTCGGAAGTGATCAAAGAAACCAAACCGGATGCCGCTGTTCAGGAAGAACTGAAGAAGGAAGCCGCCAAGAACGGTGCCCTCAACGTGGAAACCTTGAGCGCAGCCGTCACGGCTCTGGTGAAGGCTAATCCGGAAAATGCCAACGTCATCGTGGCTTCGGCCGTAGCCCTCTTGGTCGATCTCCCTGGGGGACCATCGCAGGAAAGCCGGGTGGTCGTGGGTAAAGCGGCTCTCGCGGGCATTCCCGACGGTGCCGAAAAAAGAGATTTCATTGCGGCCCTCATCATCGGCGTCTCCGCCTCGGGCCAAGATCAGACAGACATCACTAAAACCGTTGTTGCCCTTCGCAATTTCGCCCTGGGTGATCTTCCGGAAAACCGAAAAATTGACGGGTCCGTGGCACTCGATGGGGCCTTGGTGATCGAAGGAATTCTCAGTCCAACAGCGCCAACCACTGAATTCTTGGAAACTGCCAGCACATTTACCCCTCTCGGCAGCGAAACGGCAGATACAAATACGGACACCACCGGAAGCCAAGGAGCGATCAACGCTGGACCGGCTGCCGGCGGAACCGGCGCGGGCGGAGGTTCAGGCAGCACCGGTGGAGGTTCCACTCCTACTCCTACCCCGACACCTACTCCTACCCCAACGCCAGTTCCGACTCCTACCCCGACACCTACTCCTACTCCGTCTCCAACCCCGGTTTCTTAAACCGGCGGTCGGATCGGCTGGGAGATAACTTCGTCCGAGCTAGAGAGCAGCGATTTTTTTCCAGAGCTCCAGCTCTGCGGAAGACGGATTGGCCGGAAGCAGAACCTTCACGACCGCGTAGAAATCTCCGCGGGTTCCGCCTTTGCGAGGTAGTCCGCGGCCGGAAATACGGAACTTGCGGCCGTTTTGGGTGCCTGATGGAACGTGCAGTTTCGCTCTTCCGTCCAAGGTGGGAATTTCCACATCGCTGCCCAGGACGGCCTGATACGCGGGAATTTCCAAATCGTAGTAGAGATCCTCGCCCTCAACCTCGAGGTCCGGGTGTTTTTCAAACTTGATGCGAAGATACAGATCGCCGGCCTGGGCTCCTCCCCCACCCGACCCGCCTTGTCCGGCCAGCCGAATGCGCTGGCCCTCGTGCACACCTTTGGGAATTTTAACCGTATAGGTCTGAATCTTGCCCGAATCGCCCCGCCGGAAGGAAATCTGCCGGGACGAACCGCGCAGCGCATCCTCCAGACTGACCAGAATGTCAGCCTCGACATCCTGGCCGCGCATGGGCGCCTCCTCGAAATCGAAACCCGCCCCGCCCCGGCCTCCGCCCCGGCGGGAGCCGAACATCTGCTCGAAGAAATCACTGAATCCGGTGCCGCCGAAATGAAACTCGGTTTCCCCGTCGGC
>JBMOHI010000070.1:0-8534 GCA_049317925.1 Terrimicrobiaceae bacterium | reverse complement strand
CCGACCACATCGAGCGCCGCCGCAATCTTGCAGGCAATCCGCCGGGCGTTTTCGCACACGCCCTCCGGAAAGCGCGATGGCACAATGGAGAGGTCAAGAATATGGCGGCGATGGATGTTTTCCGAGGCCGGGAACGCCGCCGTTCCGCCATCCAATCCGCGTGCGACCACAACGGACAATTCCGCCTGGAAAGGAATCCATTTTTCCAGGACGCCGCGGGGAGCGCCGAATTTTTTCCACACCTCAGCGCCATCAACCACACCATCGATCTTCAGCTGCCCCTTGCCGTCGTAGCCGAAGTCTGCGGTTTTTAAAACCGCCGGCGTTCCGATCTCCGCCAGCGCCGCCGCGAAACTCTCCGCCGAATCCACCACGGAAAAGGGCGCGTGCGGAAAGCCCCCTTCGCGCAGGAAGTTCTTCTCTCGCTCGCGATTCTGGCAAATGTGCAACACCTGGCCGCGCGGGCGCACGGGACGCAACCGCGCCGCCGCCTCGATGGCCGAAAGCGGGATGTTTTCAAACTCGAAGGAAATCACATCCACATCCGCCGCAAAACGCTCCAATGCGGCGGTGTCCGTATAGGCGGCGTTCACCTCCACGTCGCTGATCTGCCCGGCCGGGCTGTCCGGATTCGGCTCGAAAGCATGCACGCGATAGCCCATCCGGCGTGCGGCAATGCCGAACATCCGGCCCAGTTGCCCCCCGCCGAGAATGCCCACGGTCGAGCCGGGCCCGATGGAAATCCTTTCCGCCGGAGCCGACGTGTCGCTAGAGTCTGTCGTTTCGTTCTGCATGTTCAACCGCATCATTTACTGGCTGGCCCTTGGCCTGATCACCGTGATCCGCCGCCTGCCGCTTTCAATCTGCTTCGCGCTGGGCCAGTTTATCGGAGCCATGTTGTGGGCGATCCTGCCCGGCTATCGCAAGCTCGCAAGGGAAAATCTCTCCGCCTGTTTCGCGGGGGAAAAATCCGGCGCCGCGATCCGCCGCCTGACCTTCCGCCATTTCACCACCCTCGGGGCCAATGCCGTCTGCGCGTTCAAAATGGCGGCCCTCTCGCGCGAGGATATTCTGCGCATTGCTCCCATCGAGAATCTGCATCACATCAAGGACAACATTGCCAAAGGCCGCGGCGTCGTGCTCGCCATCAATCACATCGGCAACTGGGAACTCTACGCCCAACTCGTCTTCCAAGTGCCCGAGGCCCGCTTCGGCACGGTCTATCAGGCCCTGCGCAATAAGGACCTGGATGATCTGATCAACCGTGATCGCGGACGACAGGGCGTGGCCACTTTCGACCGCAAGAAGGGCTTCAATGCCGCCATTGCCCTCCTGCGCGAACCGGGCATCGTTGGCGTTCTGGTGGACCAAAACGCCGGCAACGGCGGCGTCTGGATGCCGTTCTTCAACCGCCTCAGCTCCACCTCACCGCTCGCCGCCGCCCTTGCCATTCGCACCGATTCCGCCGTCGTTCCCGTCGCCATCTACACCAGCGGATTCGCCAAATGGCGCGTGGTGCTGAGTCCCGAACTCCCTTACCATCCCGATAAGCCGGAGCAACTCACTGTCGACATCAACGCCGCGCTCGAAGCCCAGATCCGCGAGTCCCCGCCGGACTGGTTCTGGGTCCACAACCGCTGGAAAATCCCCCACCCGAATTTTCTCACCGCCACCCAGAAACGCGGCACCTGGCTGCCGCCGGACCTGGACCCCGCCACACTGCGGCCTTTCCGCATCGTGGTCCGCTCGCCCAACTGGCTGGGCGACGCCGTCATGAGCATCCCCGCCGCCCGCGCCTTCAAGCTCGGACGCCCCGACGCCCGGCTCGCCATTCTCGCCCCCGCCAAGCTCGCCGCGCTGTGGAAATCCGTCCCGGAAGTGGACACTGTCATCACTTTCGAACCGAAGGAATCTGTCTTTGCCGTGGCAGCAAAACTCCGCGGACGTTTCGAAGTCGCCGTGCTCTTCCCCAATTCCCTGCGCAGTGCGCTGGAAGTCTGGCTGGCCGGCATTCCCCGCCGTGTCGGATTTCACGGACACCGCCGCGAGAAGTTGCTGGACCAGACCGTCCGCGAAACCAAAAAAACCAAGAAGCCCCTCCCGCCCGAACACCACAGCGACCGCTACTGGCGCATCCCCGCAGGTTGCGGAGGGATCGAACCCCCGCCCCTCCCGGTCACCCGTCCGGTCCGAGGCGCCATCGTTTTCGGCATCTGCCCCGGCGCCGAATACGGTCCCGCCAAACGGTGGCCAACCGAACGCTTCCGCGAGACCATGGATTTCATTTCAAAAAAAATCCCCTGCTCATGGATCATCCTCGGAACCGCCGCCGATCAGCCCCTAGCCGCGGAGATCGCCAGGGGATTCGAAGGAAAAGTCGAGGACCTGACCGGAAAAACCAGCATGGACGAACTGATGGAAAAGCTGCGCACCCTCACCGCCCTGCTGACCAACGATACCGGCACGATGCACCTGGCCGATTGGCTGGGCGTTCCCTTGGTGGCGGTCTTCGGCTCAACCGAACCCAGCCTGACCGGACCGCGTTCCTCCGGCAGTATCGTGCTGCGCCATCAGGTCGAATGCAGTCCGTGTTTCCTGCGCGAATGCCCGATCGATTTCCGCTGCATGAAGGCCGTCACGCACAACGAAGCGGCCCGCGCTTTGCTCCATCTCACGGAAAAAATGGGCAGTGAGGGGATCGAACCCCCGACCAATAGTGTGTAAAACTACCGCTCTACCGCTGAGCTAACTGCCCGTTGACTTGAAGTCCCCAACCTAAGCCGCTGAGGAAGGCAGGGGCAAGCAAATCGAGAACCCGCAGACCACGGCAACTCCGCGATGATTCTCTTGGTCACCCCATCCCAATCTCGGCAAGGGCATATTTTTCCCGCATGATCACGGGTGGTGGAAGACTTGCTCCATGTCCGCCCACCATTCGCCCTCGGCGCGATTGGAGAGCGGTTCCTGGCAGGGTTTACAGAGTGACCACCATTCCTGCGTTTTCGGGTCGGCGGCCATGCGGGCGGAGTCGGCGGCGAGATCGGTTCCGGTGTACTCAAAGTAGCTGAAAAGGAAATGGTTTCCGTCCGGCATTTGGCGGAGAAAAATGGAATAGTTCCGGATGTTGCACTCCGAAATCTTTTCCAGGATTTCCGGCCAGACGGCCGCATGCAGTCGCTTGTATTCTTCGAGTTTTTCCGGGCGCAGACCGATGATGGATCCGTGGCGTGTCATGGAATATGGGTTTTGTAGAGGTTTTTTGCGGCCCACCGCCATCCTATCGGTGTGAACCGGCGGGACGTCGGGGGCAAACGAACTGCTATACTCTCCCGCTTATTTCCGCAGGTAAAGCCCGGGTTCTGCCACGACAAATCAAGTGTTGATTTGGTCGAGATTTTTCGTGTAACGAAATTCCAAAACGGGCACGCTTTTCAAGAATCCCACTTGTCATCCCTCCATCATGCAAACCCGAGAGTTTGGAAACCTTCCCAGCGGTGAGAGTGTCGAACTCTACACTTTACACGGTGGGGCCGGCGCTTCGCTCGACGTCATAACCTACGGCGGAATCGTGAAGGCACTGCGGGTACCGGACCGGCATGGCGATCTCGCGGATGTGGTGCTCGGTTTTGACGATCTGGAGTCCTACCTCGCCCCGCATCCGTTCTTCGGAGCGATTACCGGACGGGTGGCCGGGCGAATCCCCGGCGCACGCTTTACGGTCGAAGGAAAAGACTACGATCTCGTTCAAAACGACGGACCAAATCATCTGCACGGCGGACTCCGGGGCCTCGATAAAAGGATCTGGAAAGCGGAACCCCTCGAGCGGGCGGACGGGGCCGATTCCCTGCGCCTGACGTATATCAGTCCGGATGGCGAAGAGGGTTATCCAGGGACCGTGCATATTTCCGTCGTTTACACCTTTCAGCCCGACAATGTTTTCGTCATCGAAAGCGAGGTGACGACAGATCGCCTGACTCCGATCAGTCTCACCAACCATTCCTATTTCAACCTGGCGGGCGAAGGGAGCGGGGAGATCTTTGATCACGAGTTGACCGTTTATGCCGAACGGGCCTTCCTGGTGGATGATCTCCTGACCCCGCTGGGCCGGACAGCGCCGATCGCCGGCACGGCCGCTGATTTTTCCAGCCCCCGCCGTCTGGGCGACGCCATCCCGGAGCTCTTCGCGCGCCATGGGGATTGCTATCAATTGCCCGGCGGCGGCACACTCCGCCGCGCCGCAAGGCTCACCCATCCCGCGAGCGGACGCACTCTGACTGTTTCCACCAATGAACACTGTCTGCAAGTCTATACCTCCGCCTATCTCGCAATGACGAATCCGGGGAAGAACGGACATCACTATCAACCCTATGCGGGTCTTTGCCTGGAATGTGAAGGCTATCCAGCCGGCGTGGACTTTCCCGAATTCGGAAGTATCCTCGTGAACCCTGGAGTTCCGCAACGCCGCGTGACCCTGTATGCTTTTTACACCTCCAATCCTGCCACCAAACCATGAGTGAATCCACCCTCCTCCTGAAACCGCCTACCCATCTTGATTACAGCCTTACGGGCGAGAATGCCCACCTGGCCATCGAACGCGGCCTGGCTGAAGCGGACTGGTATCAATGCCCGGTGCCCCGCGCCACGATGCGAAAGTTTCTGGAGCGCCGGGACGGTCCGGCCATCCGGGACACGATCCTGTGGTTTGCCCTTCTTGGACTGACCGCATGGGGGACGATCGCTCTCTGGGGCACCTGGTGGGTGATTCTCCCTTACATGATTTATGCGGTCCTCTACGCCACGGCTTCGGATTCCCGCTGGCACGAGGCCGGGCACGGCACGGCCTTTCGAACCGATTGGATGAACAACGCGCTCTACGAAATCGCATCGTTCATGGTCATGCGGGAATCGGTCGTCTGGCGATGGAGCCACACCAGACATCATAGCGACACGGTGATCGTGGGTCGCGACCCGGAGATCCAGATTCCCCGTCCCCCGGATATTCCCGCGCAGCTCATGAGCTTTTTTGCCATCGGGGTCTACCGCGGATACATCAAGTCCATCTTCCTTCACGCCAGTGGAAAAATTTCCGAGGCCGAACGGACCTTCGTTCCCGAAACGGAATTCCCAAAGATCATCCGGAATGCCCGCATCATCGTCGCAATCTACCTCGTGACGGTGCTCTCTGCCGTTTTGCTGCACTCCTGGATCCCGGTTTTCCTCATTATCATCCCGCACTTCTTCGGCACATGGCTGATGATCATTCAAAACACGCCCCAGCACGCCGGGCTGGCCGAAAATGTCCTCGATCACCGGTTGAATTGCCGCACGGTCTACATGAATCCGATCAGCCGGTTTATTTATTGGAACATGAATTACCACCTCGAGCATCACATGTTTCCGCTCGTCCCGTTCCACTCGCTGGCGAAGCTCCACCAGATTATCAAAGACGACTGTCCGCCTCCCTATCCCGGACTGCTGGCGGCCTGGCGGGAAATCATTCCCGCCACCCTGCGTCAGGTCAAGGATCCCGCCTGGCATGTGAAGCGCAAGCTGCCCGAGCCCAAGTTACAAAGCCTCGCTTCTGCGTCCGCCCAGACGTCGGGTTCCGGCCCCGATTCCCAGGGTTGGGTGAAAGTGTGCGAGGCCTCGCTGCTCGGGAGCGAAGATGTCATTCGCTTCGATCACGGGAAGAAGACCTATGCCCTGATCCGTGATGGCGAGGGCGCCCTCTACGCCACCGACGGAATCTGCACGCATGGCAACACCCATCTTGCTGAAGGACTGGTGAAAGGCCGGATCATTGAATGCCCGAAGCACAACGGGCGTTTCAATCTCTCCGACGGTTCGCCGGCCCGCGCCCCTGTTTGCCGCGGGTTGGCGACCTATCCGATTGAGGAACGCGGCGGAGCCATCTTCCTCAACATCGCAAAAGCCGGCGGATCCGGTGCCCGCGCCCAGCGGACGATTTCCCTCCGGGTTGTCAGCAATCAAAATGTCGCGACGTTCATCAAGGAATTGGTTCTTGAACCGATCGATCCCGCGGAAAAGGTCGCCTTCACTCCGGGCGATTACCTGCAGCTGGACATCCCGGTTTACGAAAACATCCGCTTCCGCGAGTTTGACATCCCCGAACCCTACGCCTCGGTCTGGAAGGTCCAGCACGTATTCGATCTCAGCGTCAGCAATTCGGAACCCGGACGCCGGAACAACTACTCGCTCGCCAGCAATCAGGAAGTCGAGCGCACCCTACGATTTAATGTCCGCATCGCCACTCCGCCTCCGGGGCAGGATTGTCCTCCGGGCGTCGGTTCGAGCTATGTCTTCAATCTCAAGGCCGGCGACACGGTCACGGCCATCGGGCCGTTCGGAGACTTCCACATCAAGCCCACACAGAAAGAGATGATCTACATCGGCGGAGGGGCCGGCATGGCTCCGCTGCGCTCGCATATCTCGCACCTCTTTGAGACGGAGAAAACCGCGCGGAAAGTGAGCTACTGGTATGGAGCCCGCTCGAAACAGGAACTCTACTATCAGGACTACTTTGCAGGCCTGGCCAAGGCCCACGAGAACTTCGCTTTCCACCTCGCCCTCTCTGCTCCTCTTCCAGAAGACAACTGGACCGGCCACACCGGATTCATTCATGACGTCGTGCTGGAAAACTACCTGAAGTCTCATTCGAATCCGCAGGCCGTGGAATTCTATCTCTGCGGTCCGCCCATGATGATTAAAGCCTGCACAAAGATGCTGGCCGACCTCGGGGTGGCCCCCAATCAGATCGCCTACGATGAGTTCTAACGAATGCGTTCGTGCCAAGGGGCCTGCGGGGAACGACGAACGCACTGAACTCCCGGAATGGAAAAACCCTAACGCCGCGCAATGGATTGCCGGCCCGCCCATGGGCGGGCCCCGCACCGTTCCACCCGCAGGATTTTTTCGCCGCAGGTTTCAGATTCCGGGTGAAGTTCCCGCCCGGACGGTTCTCCACATCACCGCGCTGGGACTGTTCGAGTGCGAGATTAACGGTCAACGCGTGGGCGACGATGTCTTTGCGCCCGGATGGACCGACTACCGCGTCCGCGTCCATTACCACAGCTATGATGTGACGGATCTTCTCCAGCCCGGGGAGAACGTGATCGGAGTGACTCTTGGCGACGGGTGGTATTCCGGTCATGTGGCGGAGAAAGACCGCCAACTTTACGGCGATCTGCCGTCGTTCCTTGCCGCCCTCGAGGAGGTCGGCGGTCCCAAACCCGTCGCGATCGTGACAACCGATGCGGATTGGGTGAGGTCGCAGGGGCCGATTCTCGAAAATGATCTGCTCATGGGCGAATCCTACGATGCCCGTCGCGAATTCGGTGCATGGTCATCACCGGGATTCGACACGCGAGCCTGGATGCCGGTCCTCACCGTGGAGGCTCCTCCGATCGCGATTGAGCGCTCGCCCGGACCTCCCGTTCGCCGACACGAGATTCTAACCGGGGCATTGATGGGCCGTGATCCCGGGAGCGCTTCGGGACAAACCTTCCGCCGCTTTGACTTTGGACAAAACTTCACCGGCCGGGTCCGCATTCGCGTGAGCGGACCGCGCGGACTTCATCTGCGGATCCGTCATGCCGAGTTTCTCAAACCAGACGGTTCGCTTTACACAGAGAATCTCCGCACCGCCCGCGCCACCGACCATTACACCTTGAAGGGAGAAGGCCTCGAGGAATGGGAACCCCGTTTCACCTTCCATGGTTTCCGCTATTGCGAACTTGTCTGGCAGGAAATCGGCCGCGACCCAGTGATCGAATCGGTTGACGGGATCGTCCTCCACTCGGACACCCCGCGCACGGGTCACTTCGCCTGTTCCCATCCGCTGCTCAACAAGCTTGCGAGCAATATCGTTTGGGGCCAGAAGAGCAACTTTCTGGAAGTGCCCACCGATTGCCCCCAGCGCGACGAGCGTCTCGGCTGGACCGGCGACGCCCAGGCCTTCATCCGCACTGCAGCATTTTTCATGGACGTGCAGGGCTTCTTCCACAAGTGGCTGCAAGACCTGCACGATGCCCAGAGCCCCAACGGCGCCGTGCCACCGGTCATTCCCCAGACCCATTCCTTCGGCCTGCCCGGCGACGGAGGACCCGCGTGGGCAGACGCCACCTTCATCTGCCCGTGGACGATTTACCTTTGCTATGGCGACACCGGCATCCTGGGCGCGCATTACCCGGCAATGGTTCGTTACCTCGATTACCTTGCCGAACACAAGGTTAAGGAACACATCCGGAGTCACCCGGACAAAGACGATTGGGGCGGGTTCGGTGACTGGTTGGCGCTTGACGGCAGCGGACGGACGGAAGGCGGCACGCCAAAGGATCTTATTGGCACGGCCTTTTACGCCCACGCGACGGACATCACGGCGAAAACCGCGGCCCTGCTCGGTCAGGAAGCCGATGCCTCCCGCTACCGTGAGCTGCATGGAAAGATCGTTGCTGCATTTGTCGCCCGATTCACCACTCCGGCAGGCCATGTGATCGGCGGCACGCAAACCGGCT
>JBMOHI010000069.1:0-8644 GCA_049317925.1 Terrimicrobiaceae bacterium | reverse complement strand
GCATGAAGGTCCATCGGCACCAGATCCTTCATGAATCCCACCACCATCCGCGCCGGAATATTCAGGCTGCGGCAAAGCGCCATGCCCAGATGGGCGAAATCGCGGCACACTCCGATGCGGCTCTTCTCCGTATCCACCGCCGAGGTGGACGCCGTGCTGGTCCCGTAGCGATACTCCACGTTTTTCTCAATCCACGAACGGATCGCCTCGACCTGCGGATAGCCCGGCAGGGCATCTCCCACGATCGAAACCGCCGACGCATTGAGGAGATCCGACTGACAATACCGGCTGGGCAGCAAGTATTGCAGATAGGTTTCAGGCACATTCTGCACAGGGACGAACTCCGCCGACAGATCCACATCAATCTCGTCGGCCACATCCGCCGTGCAGCTCGAACGAACCACAAACGGCCCCGGCTGCACCACCACCCGCTGACACAGGTTGCCAAAGGCATCCATGTATTCCACCACCGGCACATGCGGATTCAGCGAATACTCCTCCCGCATGATCCATTGCCCCAGCCCGCTGCGGGGATGCAGCATCAGCACGGTCGGAACCGGCGTGGCGGCTTCAAAGACAATTTCGCAAGTGGCACTCAGGATCATAGACCCGACCAATCTGCCAGTCAGACCGCACAGTCAAACTCCAGAACATACCGACCGGGGAAAAAATCTGTCGCCCGATCGAACCTTGAAAAACGCGGTTTCCGGCAAACCCCTGCCGCCGGGTTAGGGGCGAGCGGGCGAACGACGATACCGCCTGAACACGGCCGCCGCACATCCAGCCACGGCCAGCAAAATCCCAATGGACGGCTCCGGAACGGCGGTGACCTTCATTTGCAGCGGCTCGGAGTTGCTTGTGACCCATCCATTCCCGTCGTTGGAGGCATTGAGGGTGGTGTTGGGGGCGGTGTTGGCGTTCGTGTAACTCCAAAGAAGGCTGCCGCTGGTGACAGAGGCTGCGATGAAATACTGCGTGCTTGGGGCGAGGGTGATGTTTAAGCCCGAAACCGTTCTCGGCGAGGTGAACGATGTGCTCCCGGAAAACACATTCGCAAGAATCGGTCCCGTCGGGATGAAGCCGTCGCTCGCGTAGATATCCACCGAGTAGCTGCCCGCCGAAAATGTAGACAGAAGAAACTGGATTTCAGTAATGGTGGCGTCCTGTGCCGTTGTGCTGAACGCTTGAGCGTAGGAGCCGCTGCCCGATAAATCGGGCACCTGAATCCCTTGGGCACCATTCTGGGTGAAAACGGTGTTATCGAAAATCGTCGCCGCCTGAGTGTTCCCGACCGTGGCCGAGATCACAAAACCGATGGCACTAATGAAAAAGAGTTTTCTCGCTGTCATGCTACGGTTTTCGCTATCGGAGAAACTGAAAATTGCAAGGCTTTTTCGCAGAAGTTCCGACTCCTTAAGGAGGTCGGAACCCACCGCTGCCGATTCCGCCCAAATCCACTTCCACCAACTCGCTCTGCGGCCCAGAAACGGGCACTCTTTTCTAAACTCGAGACGTTCCTGCTTCGCAGTCGAACACCGCGTAAAGCCGGTCGGCGTCCGAGAACAAAACCCGCGTCCCCCGAAATCCCGCCCGCTCCGCCATCGCGGCATACCACTCCACCGGTTCCGGATAGTCGTAGCCGAACACATGATCCTTCACTTTCTGCAAGTCCCCGGCGTTCAGCTCAGTCCAAGTCCGGGCCACCTCCCACCACCGGACCAGAATGTCCTCCCGGCTTTCTGTCAGGTAGCGGATCGGTTCGTAAAAGATGAGGCGTCCATCCGCAGGCAACAGTTCCCTCGCCTTGGCAATAAACGCCTGCTTATCCGCGGCCTGCAAATGATGGAGGGAAAGCCCGACAAAAATCACATCGCAAGGCTCGCTCCGATTCATCACATGCTGGAAAAAGTCACCCTGGATAAACTTTTTCCCGCCGGAGAAACCGGCCATGTTCTTCTTCGCCAGACTGAGGGCCACGCTCGAGATATCCACCGCCTCATAGCTCCGAAACTTGCTGTCCTTCAAAACCGCCGCTGTCGCGCTGGCATCACCCGATCCCAGATCAAGGAACGAAAACGGCCGGGGGATTTGCCGAAGAACATCCCCGATCGCCGCGTAAGCCCCACAATGGTGCAGATAGTCCGCCGCCACCACCTTGCGGTAGATTTCCCACTGATCGAAAAACTGCTGAACTGCGTCCGCCGGCAAAGGCGGATTGTCGGAAGAAGGCGGAGTTCTCACTTTTCGATCACTATCACAAGAAACCCTCCATGTGGACAAGGCACGACGTGTGCCTCGAAAGGGCAAGGCGGCTATAAAGGAAACCGCATGAACGGCCCAGACAACATCCGATTAAGGCACGGGTGTTGGCGACGCCGTTGGAGTCGGTGTCGGGTCGGGCGAACCTCCGAAAAGGGTCAATCCGGTCGGTGGCAATGTTCCCCAATTCGCGATCGTCCCGCCCTGAATTCCCGAAATAGTCAATATACCCACGGGGAAATTCGGATTGTAAGGGAAGTCACCAGGAACCATTCCTCCAGAGCCAAGCGAGAGTGTCGAGGCCCCAAAGGAGAGAGATCCGCCACTCGATCCGGCACCGCCTCCGCCTGAACCGGGCGGAACATAGGGCACAGGCCCATCCTGAAAGACAGAAATTGTCGTCGGACTCCCGCCCGCTCCGTTAGCCGTGACGGTAATCTGCCCCGTGCGTGGAACTCCGCTGTTGGCCGCAGCGAAAACCCGGATCGCACCGCTATTTCCGCCTGAAGCGCCCGCCGTGATGCTCAACCAATTCGAACCGGTGGACACGCTGGCCGCATACCGAAGCGTTCCTCTTCCCGAATTACTTACAGTAAAGTGTGTCCGGCCACCAGCAACCGCCAAAGTGGTGCTTACCGGTGACACCGTCAAAACCGGACCCGGCGCTGGCGTCACCGATGGCGTCGGCGTCACTGTTGGAGCAGGCGTGGGCGTCGCGGATGGTGGAGTGGGCGCCCCCGCCCGTCCGGCTTGAGTGATCGTGACTACAGTCGGACTTCCCCCTGCCCCGTTGGCCATCACAGTGATTTGCCCGGTGCGTTGAATTCCGTTGTTTTGAGCGAAGAAAATCCGGATCGTTCCGCTGTTTCCTCCCGACGCCCCCGACGTGATACTCAGCCAATCCGAACCCGCGGAAACACTGGCTGAATAACTCAATGTTCCTCTTCCGGTGTTACTTACGCTGAGATTGGCCCGGCCGCTTGGCGCCGCCACGGAACTGCTCCCCGGTGTGACAGACAAAACAGGACCCGCCACCGGTGTCGGTGGCAATCCCGAGTCAGGTGTAGGAGTCGGAGTGGCGGGCACTCCTGAGTCAGGCGTACGCGATGGCGTTGGAGTGGTTATCGGCGAGGCCGCCCCGCCGACTCCCGCCTGCGTCACTGTGATTGTCGTCGGGCTGCCGCCGGCCCCGTTGGCCATCACCGTGATCTGCCCCGTGCGCGGGAGCCCTCTATTCTGCGTGAAGTAAACCCGGATCGCGCCCCCGCTTGCGCCAGACGCACCCGCCGTGATGCTCAGCCAGTCCGAACCGGCAGAAATGCTGGCCGAGTAGCTGATCCTTCCCGAACCGAAATTGGTCACAGTGAAGCTGGCCCGCCCGCTCGCCGCCGCCACCGGGGCGTTCGTCGGCGTCACGGTCAAAACCGGAGTTTGCGCCAGCAGCGAAGTCAGCGGAACCGAGCCGAAACCCAGTAGCAGACTCAGTATGGTTGTTAGCTTTTTCACTCTTTCAAGGAGACACGCACCAGAGAGGCCAATGAATATCGCTCGCGCACCGAGCCTGATTTTCTACCGGCATGCCACAAGAAGGCCAGAGCAAAAACCGACCCCTTTTGAGCGATGCAAGGAAGCGATCCAATTTCCTTTTCGCCTGCCCGGGCTCGAACGCTACCGTCCCGCCTGGGTGATCGTGACCGTGGTCGGGCTTCCGCCCGCGCCGTTGGCCATGATCGTGACCTGACCCGTGCGCTGGATGCCGGTGTTGGCGGTGTGGAACAGGCGGATCGTTCCGCTATTTCCGCCCGAGGCTTGCGCGGTGATGCTCAACCAGTCCGATCCGGCGGAGACGCTGGCGGAATAACTCATGGTTCCCCGTCCGGTGTTGGTTACATTAATGTTGGCCCGGCCACTCGAGGCGGCCACCGAACTGCTCGTGGGAGTTACACTCAAGACCGGACCGGCGGCGGGCGGCGGCGTCGGGGTGGGCGTGGCGGTCGGGGTGGGCGTGGGAGCACCTGCGCGGCCCGCCTGGGTGACGGTGAGGATTCTTGGGCTGCCATTGGCTCCATTGGCCGTGACGGTGATTTGGCCGGTTCGCTGGGCTCCGGTGTTCGCGGCGGCAAAAACGCGAATGGTTCCGCCGTTGCTCCCGGATGCGCCCGCAGTGATGCTGAGCCAGGACGCGCCGCTGGTAACGCCTGAGGAATAATTCAGGGTTCCGACACCGCTGTTGCTGACGGTGAAACTCGCCCGCCCGCCGACTACGGCCACGGAGGCGCTGGCTGGCGTGACAGACAAGACCGGGCCAGGCGTAGGCGTCGGCGTAGGCGTCGGAGTTGGTGTGGCCGCGGTGCGGAGTCCCCAACTGTTCAGCGTGCCCGTGTCGGAACTGGCCGCGTCCTGAATCGATAGGGTCCAGGTGCCGTTCGGATTGATGGTGGCAGGTGCGTTCGAGGGGTAGTTAGGTAGCGCCCGATCGGTGACCACCAGGTCATCCGCGCTTCCCCCTTCGCGGTTGCTGACGGTGTAAACATATCCCTGCGGGCTGGTGAGCGTAACGACCAGATCGCCCCGATACGTGTGGGCCACGTTGAGATTGAGCAGCAGGTTGAGCGCGGGAAACGAAGTCGCCAATCCGGAAACAGTCAATTGCGAAGTGGTGGTCGTATTGTCCGGGATGGGTTTCGGAGCATTGGGAGAGGGAAAAACGCCTCCCGAACCAACCGGTGAGACCAGCAAGCGGATGTTGCCCGTGGCCGCACCGTATCCATCCACGGCGATCTGGTAGGCCACACCGGATGTGCCGGTGAAGGTGACCTTGCTCTGCCGGATATCACCGTCGTTGTCGTTGGCGGCAACCTGGGTCAGCGAGTTGACCGCAGTGCCCCGATAGACCGCGAGGGTGGTGTCGTAGGTGCTGCCGGCGGTGTCAATCGTAACCTGACCCGTGGAGGTCGCGGTCCAGGTCCACCAGACGGAATGACCACCGGAGGCCGCCGCGTGATTGGGTTCCCCTGTCTCGATAGTGGCGCGGTCATTGCTACCCGTGGCGGCGGCATTGGCGACCACCGGCACGCGGTTGGCAAAGTTATCGTTGGAGGGAGGAGTGTTGGCCGATTCGACGGTGAGAAAGGCCGCCCCGCTGGTGGCGGTTCCGGCGGCGTTTGTGGCGACGCAGTCGTAGGACCCCGAGTCAGCCGTTTGCACACCGGAAATCTGCAAGGTGGACGTGCTTGATCCAGAAATCCGTCCGCCGTCGCTCAGCACCTGGGTGCCTTTCCGCCAATAAAGCGTGGGCGTGGGCGAACCGGTCACCGTGACGGAGAAGCTCGCGGTCTGTCCGGCCGTTACCGTTTGATTAAGCGGGTCCCGGCTGAAGACAGGCGGCGAGGAAGGCAGGGTGCCGCCAGCGGGGACATTGAGGACGATGTTTCCCGTCGCTCCGTTGTAACCGTCCACCGCGAAGTAGTAACTCCTGCCGCCTGTGGCGCTGAAGGTGAGGGAACTTTGCGTGGTGCCACCGGAGTCGTCGTTGGAGGCCAGCCGGGTGAGACTGCCCAATTGGGTGCCGGAATAAACAGCCAGGATCGTATCGTAATTGCTGTTGAAAGTCGTGACAGTAGCCGAAGCGGTCTGCGCGGGCGTCCACTTCCACCAGACGGAAACGCGGGCGGCGGTGGTGCCGAGGTGGGCGGGTTCGCCGGTTTGGGCGGTGGCCCCGGTGTTGGTTCCGTTCACCTGGGTGGCCTGCTGGGCGATGATGGTCGCGGAGGCAAAGTCGTCATTGACCGGGCCGGGAGCGGACACTTCAAGGGAGAAGGAGCCGGTGAAGGCGGTCGAGGAGGGATGAGTGGCAGAAAGCGCGAGGGAATAACTTCCTGCAGCGGCCGGAGCATTGGCATTGGCGGTGTAGATTCCGTCGTTGGCGATATCATCAGGAGAAACGCCGTTGTCGCGGAAAGTGAGATTCTGGCTTTGGAACGTTCCAGTAACCGTGGCCCCGGTAAGGGCCGCGCCGGATTTTGTCACCGTGGCCAGGATCGCCCCCTGCTGGCTGGTGCGCAGGGGCGAGGGCCGGGTCGAAACGTTGACGCTCATGCCGCCGCCGGTGGACGCTCCCAGGGCGCGGTTGGCGCTGACCGCGCCGCCGGTTGCCACTTTTCCGTTGAGGCTGGCGACGGGCCGGGCGTTGTTGATGATGCGATTGCGAAAATCGGTCACGGAAATGGAGGGGTATTTTGCCAGCACCAGAGCGGCCACACCGGCTACGTGAGGGGTGGCCATGCTGGTACCATTGTAGGTGTCATAGGCGGAATCACTGGTGGAGACGCTGGAGTAAATGGACACGCCCGGCGCACCCAAATCCACGCTGGTGGCCCCGAAGTTCGAGAAGCTGGCCAGAGAATCGGCGCGGTCCAGCGCAGCCACCGAAATGACATTCGCATTGGCGTAGCTGGCGGGATAGCTCGGGTTGCTGTCGTTGTTCGCTCCCTCGTTTCCAGCCGCCGCGATGAAAAGCGCCCCGGCCGCGCGCGAACGTTCGACCGCATCATAAAGCGCCTGACTGTAGCCGCCACCTCCCCAACTATTGCTCAGGATTTTTGCTCCCTTGGAAATGGCGTAGTCGATGCACTTGATCGCGTCGCTCGACGAACCGCTGCCCGACGAATCGAGAAATTTCAAGGCCATGATCTTCACATTCCACGCCACTCCGACGAGGGGTCCGGAATTGTTGGCCACCCCGCCGATGGTGCCGGCGCAATGGGAGCCGTGGCTGTTGTCGTCCATCGGATTGCCCGAGTTCGTGATGGCATTGATCCCGCGGATGTCATCGATGTAGCCATTGCGGTCGTCGTCAACGTTGTTGCCGGCAATTTCATTCGGATTCGTCCACATGTTGGCGGCGAGATCCTGGTGGGTGTAACGCACGCCGGTGTCGATGACCCCGACGATGACACTAGCGGAACCGGTGGTTTGATCCCACGCGGTCACGGCCTCGATGTCCGCCCCGGCCCGACCGCCAGACTGGCCGGTGTTCCGCAGGCCCCACAGCGTGCCGTTGGTGAAGGCGGTGTCCGTTGGAGTGGCACTCGCATAGTAAATGTAATCCGGCTCGACGTACTCATAGAGCCCGGTGTCCATGAACTCCTTGATCCGTTGCTTGATCCGGAGGGACTGTTCCGGCGAGTCGGCGGAGGCTGCGCTGGCGCTGGCGTCCTTGCCGGGCAGGAGCAACGAGCCGGCGTCGCTCAGCTGGATCATGACCAAAGATTTGATATTGGGAAACGGCACGACCTCCGACGCCATCTTGGCCGCGACGGCAATGGCGGGATTCTCACTGGCGGCCTTGAGGGCATTTATCCCGTCCTCCGCGACCAGCTTGGCCAGAAGGCGATTGGGATTGACCGGATGGCCGTTGAGACGGGGCGCACCGGATGAGGAGGGGTTTGTGAAGGACGGTTTCTGATCCGCGGCATCCAGCGCGGCGGCTCCGCAAAAGAGGCAGAGCGCCACAACCAGAACACGCCTCAATACGGGATCCGTGCTTCGTCCGGGGGGGTGAGTTCGATTTTTCATCTAGTTAATTGATGGAAACCTTCTGATCGATCTCCGCGTAGCGAACGATCGTCTCGGCAGATAGGGACTGCAAGGTTTCCGGGAGACTTTGCGAACCGGTCAAGACGTAGACGCGGGAATTGGCCGCCGGCAGATCGCTGACCAATTTGAGTGCATACCGCTGTTCCAAGGCCTTGATGTCATCCGCGCCCGCGGTCTTCTGAAACGCGACGATGATCCGGGCGGGAGCGGGCGGCTCAGCAGCCGAGGCGGTCATAGGCAACGCAAGAAGGGCGGCGGACAAAACAAGCACTCCCAGCCGAAGAACAACCCCGGACTCGGAAACCCTGCCAGGAGGGTGCTGTGACATTCGTCAGCCGTCGCCTGAGCGAGGCAGATTGTCAATTCGAAAAGGCCCTCAAAGCCCGGCTGGATCGTTCAACAATTCAGCCACCCGCCTGAGCAAACGCCCGGCCGCGCCGCCGTCCAGCACACGGTGATCGAAACTCAAGGTGAACGCCGCCTCGGTCACGGGCACGAACTCTTTCTTAGCTGGATCCCAATGCGGCACGATCTGGCCCGCGCCCATACCGAGCAGCAGCGTTTGTTCGGGCAGCGGAATCGGTGTTGCGATGGTGAGACCAAAAACGCCGTAGTTCGTCACCGTGGCGATCGATCCGCCCATATCCGTGCCGGGAAGGCGGCGCAGCCGCGCCAGTTCGACCAGGCGGTTGTAGCGGTCAATCAAATCCGCCAGAACAAACTGATCGGCATTGCGGATAACCGGCACCAACACGCCGTCCTCCGCCTCGACGGCGAACCCGATGTC
>JBMOHI010000068.1:0-8782 GCA_049317925.1 Terrimicrobiaceae bacterium | reverse complement strand
AAATCATCCAGCTTCTGGCGGAGGGAAAAAGCAACAAGGAGGTCGCCACCACCCTTGGTATCAGCGTCAAGACGGCCGAGACCCATCGCGCCGCCGTCATGCGCAAGCTGGGCCTTCATTCGATCAGCGAACTGGTGCGGTACGCCATCCGCAATCACATCATTGAACCATAAGAATCTATGCAACGTTGCGTAGATTCCCTACAGGTTTTCCCCCCGGCAATTTACGCACTCCCTCAAATTGCCACCCGCGGGATTGCCCCGCATATTGAGTTCGTTATGAAAACTAAATCGAAACTTACCGGTCAACGGGGCTTCAGCCTTGTTGAGTTACTCGTTGTCATCGCGGTCATTGCAATAATTGCAGCTATCGCGATTCCCAACATCGCAAATATCACGGCTCAAGCGTCCATCGCCAAGAGCCAGCGCAATGCCCAGAACATTGCCTCAGTTGCCTCGGCGGCCAAAGCGGCCGGTGTGACGACTGCGCTGAACACCACCAATGCGGCCACCACCCTGCAAACCCCTCTGACCAACGCGACGGGCATGACCTTCAGCGTTTCGACGATGAGCCCTACGGAAATCGCCGCGGCCACGGCCTACTTGCTGGACAACCCCGACACAAACGGCGGAGTGAACTACAACCCTGGAACGAACTAATTCTGACTCTTCGTCGCAGTGATGCGCTGCAAAAGGGAGGCACCGAAAGTGCCTCCCTTCTTGTTTTGTTGCATACGCAACAGTTGCGAGTAGACTAGAGGAATGAACAGGGATAAATCATCGATTTCTTTCCTTTTCTCGCACAGGCCCCGGAGAGAATCGGCCTTCACTCTGATTGAGCTTCTGCTGGTCATAGCGGTCATCGGGATCATGAGTGCGCTCATCGTTGCGGCCATTTCCAATTCGGCCTCTGACACGCGCTTGGTCATTGCCCGGCAACAACAGGCTGTCCTCCAGGAATCGCTGAATGCCTGGATTGCCGCCCAGTCGAGCGGAACAAATAGCCTCCAAGATGCCCGGAGCATTTACAACGCCGCTTCGAATCGCCTCACGCTCATTCAAAACTACCTCGACCCCAGCAGCTACGAGCACATGGCCGAAAACACGACGGACGCGGCCAAGGTCAAAACCGAGGCTCTGGCCAAGGAAAGCCTTTATCTTTCGTTCACCACGTGGACCACGAACAGCTACCCCCGGGTCAATATGGTGACGGATCAATAAAGTTCCCCCCATGAAAACGCACCTCCCTGCCGCTCAATCGCGGGGCTTCTCGCTCGTCGAAGTCCTCGCCGCCATAGCCATCATCGGAATCATCACGTTTCTGGCCATTCCCAATCTTCTGCGCATCAAGGAAGATGGTGAGCGTAATCTCGCCACCTCGCGGGCGGAGACGCTCAATATGGCCATGGCTTCCTACCTTCAGGCAGGGGGGGAGGCTAACGCCGTTGCCGAATGGAACTCTGCCGCCAACAACGACGCCCGCTATGCCCTGCTCACCCGCTATGTGGCTTTTGCTCCCTCGGACATCGACGACTATTTGCCATCGGGATACAGTGTTACCCTGCCAACCGCTATCACCCCCCTGACCAAGGTCGCCTTGACCGGGCCGTCGGGATCAATATCGTATTGATATGCCCCTCAGGTTCGGCCTTTGCCGCAAACCATGGATTTTCGCGTCCGGAAAGCGAGCCATGTCGTTTGTCGAGATTATGATCGTCATCGGTGTCCTTGCCGTGATCGTGTCCGTCGTTTTACCGTCCATCACGGGGGTGATTCCCGCATCGCGCGGGGGCACGGCCGAGGCCAATCTGGAGCTTCTCAACCAAGCCGTTCTTAAATTCAACCATGGCAGCGCCGAACTGACCAATGCCGCTGACGCGGGCGATACCTCCGACGAGCAGGAGGTCTTTACGGCCCTCCAGACCCGCGATACCACTGTCATGGGCTCTCCCTTTTTGGGCTCCGAATATGCGATTAGTGCTTCAAGTTCCGAGACGACGTTCCGGGCCCGTTGGAATGGCAGGATGTTTGAGTTAATCGCGCCCGGAACGTCGGGAACAGGTTTGGATCTTCTCCAATTGCAACCATGATCGAAAAAGACTGGAAATGGCTTAAAGAAGCGTTGAAGGGCGCGGGTTATGAAGCGGGCGAGCCACCCGAGCAGAATCAGGAACTGCACCTCCACCTCGCCCACGCCAATGGCATCCCACAGGAAGAGGCACTGGAATGGTTGGCGGGAGTTTTTCAGATCCTGCCCCTCGATACGCCCCGCACGGCGTGTTCAACCCGGGCGGAAGCCGTTTTCCGCAAACTGGCTGCGCCGGGTAATGAAGATGACGAGGCTTGGATGCCGCTCGGAAACGTCGGGCCTCTTCTCATCTGCGCCCATTACAACCCGGCCTCGGCCGCTCTTTGGAAGATTCCCGTGGAGTTTTTGGTGCCGGTTCTTATTCCCAGGTCCAAATACGATGCGCTGCGCAAGGACATCACCGAGCGCTTGGAATTCACTCCGCTCGAAAGCCGGGAACCTCTTGCGCTCAAAGATCCCCTGCCGCGAAGTGAGGGGCTGCAGCGCGTGCTCGACTGGATGTTGAAGGAGTATCCGTTTGAGGAGTCCGAGATGCGCAGCCGCCTCGAAGAGGAGATTAGGCAGGCCGCAGCCAGCAAACCCGGAGATCTCTACGCGCTCAAAATCCTGCCCCGCAGTCTCGGGCTGGCTCTTTATCATCTTTCGACGGACGAACCCTGCTTCAATGCGGAACTCGCCCCTTCCCAGACGCGCTTTCCCGAGGCCTTGTTGGAAAAGCACGGCGTCTATCCGATGTATTGCGGACGCAAGGTGGTTTACCTTCTGTCCAGCGAAAAGAATAATTTCGCCTTCGAGGACGAATGGCTTTCCGGCGGCAATGACGTCTTCGATTTCCGCACGGTCCTGGCTGAGAAAGAGGCCATCATGGCCGTCATCTCCCGCGAACGCGGCCGTGCCGCCGCCTCGACGGCCGTGGCCCAGACCGGGGACTTCACCTACTCCGATGTCGCCAACATGGTCGATATCGACCTGCAGGATGTTCAGCGCATCAATCCCTCCAGCATCAATGCCACCCCGGAACAGATCGTTCACTGGGTCCTCTATCGCGCCATCACCGGCCGCGGCAGCGATCTGCACATCGAGAAATTCTACAACACGGCGCGTTTCCGCGCCCGCATCGACGGCGAACTCAAGGTCATTCACTCCTGCGGAGAGGAGATGCTCCCGCGCTTCATCAGTCTGATCAAAAACTACGCGAACATGGGACAGCGCCGTCAGGACGCCCAGGATGCGCGCTTTTCCCTCATCCTTGGAAAACGCCGGGTCGATTGCCGCGTGTCGGCCATCCCGTGCCGGAAGGACCTGCAAAAAATCACCATCCGCTTCCTCGATAAGCAGGATGGCGTGAAAAAGTTCACCGACCTCAACCTTTCCGAGCGTCAGACGACCCTCTTCACCGAGGCCATGGGACGCGATCAAGGTCTCATCCTCGTCACCGGTCCGACCGGCAGCGGCAAGACCACCACGCTCTACGCGCTGCTCAACAGCATCAACGCGGATAACATCAACATCCACACCATCGAGGATCCGATCGAATACGAGATCGAGGGCATGAACCAGACCCAGACCGATCCCCACAACAGTATCGGTTTCGCCGAGGGCCTGCGTCGCCTCATGCGTGCGGACCCCGACGTGATTCTGATCGGCGAGTGTCGTGACTCGGAAACCGCCACGGCCGCGATCAACGCCGCGCTCACCGGTCACCTTGTGCTCACGACCCTGCATGCCAACGACTGCCTGCGCGCCGTCAGTCGTCTCGTCTCCATGGGCGTGCCGCCCTATTTGCTGGCGGATTCCCTCGCGCTTTCCCAGGCCCAGCGTCTGGTCAGAAGACTCTGCACCTTTTGCAAAAAACCCGCGGCCCTGACCCCGGAGGTGCAAAGCATCTTCCAGGCGAATCACATTTCCATCCCCGCCGACGTGACCGCCGTTTACTCCAAGCATGGCTGTCCGGAGTGTGGCGATACCGGCTACTCCGGACGCATGGCCTTGATGGAACTCTGCCCTTCGGACCACGCTCTGGCTGACTTGATTTCCCGCAGTGCCCCGCAGGTGGAGATGCGGAAAATTGCCATTCGACAAGGCATGCTGACCCTCTATCAGGAGGGCCTGCAGCAGGTTCTTTCCGGCAGCACCTCCATCGAGGAAATCAACTGCCTGAGTTACACCGCGATTACCGCCGCCCAGCATGATGACGACCCGCCCGATGGAAAAATCGTGGGCATGCCCGTCGAAAGCGAGGTGGTGATCGAGCGGGATGTGGCCGTCGCTCCGAACTAGCGGACAGGCGGCAATTTGAGGATGTGGAGGGCGGCAGGCCCTTGCCGCCTCCGGCGCCGCCCAAGGCGGGTAAATGTCTACGAACTCGCGCTCGAATACCGCTTGAGCGCCGCCAGCCAAAAGAGGCGCGTCGCGGCCGTGACAAGCGCCGCCGCCAATGCGAGTTGCAGAATCAGCCAGCCCGGAGAATCCGTCGCGCGGATCAACAGCCGCGTGGGAATGTTTGTCACCACAATCACCGGAATCAGCCAACTAAAGACGAATTTGAAGGCCCCGCGATAAATGACATCGGGATACCGGCCCAGATTGAAGATACTGTAGTATCCGTAGATCAACCCCTGGGAACGGACGATCCAGAAGCTGACCGCCGCAAGGCAAAACAGAACGCTGTAATGGATCATGACACCCAGCCCGGCGGCGAAGACATAGAGCGCGATTTGCGAGGCCGTGGGTATGATGTGGAGTTTTATTAGAGCCGTGACGATAAAGGCCACCCCCACCAATGCGTTGACCAGATTGTCCAGGCCGAACTGTTTCGTGGAGACGGCAAACTGCGTGTCAATCGGCTGCAATAGCAAAAAATCCAGCCTCCCGGTGCGGATCAATTCCGGCAGGTTGGCCAGGTTCGCATAGAAGAACGCCTGGAAGACCTGCCCGATAATCTGATGCGTGCCGACCAACAGAACCACCTCCCATTTCGTCCAATCTCCGATGCGGTCCACGTAGCCGAAGATTACCTCGATGAAAATCACCTGCCCGATGAACCACAACAATTCCACCGCCATCCAGAGCAGAAAGTTCGCCTTGAAGTTCATTTCCCGGATGAGCGAATTGCGCAGCATGATCGCATACACGCCGGCGTATTTTTTGAACTGAGCGATCACGGGGAGAATCGTTTAAATCGTGCCAGGGCCCGCCGGCCGAGCTCGAAAATCCGCGTTGTTCCGGCCAGCGTCAGACGGGCCTCGTCGCGCGAGGGATGTTCGACCGAAGTCACCTTGGTAAGATTCACGATCAGAGAACGGGAAAGCCGCGCGAATGGCGGTTGGGGGAATTCCTCCTCGCACGTCCGCAATGACCGGCAAACCAGCAGCGGCGCCTCGCCGGCCACATGGAACCGGGTGAAATCGCCCTCCGCCTCCATGGCCACCACTTCGCTCAGGCGCGTGATCATGGTGCGCTGCGGCGTGCGCAGACAGATCCGGTCCACCGGCTGATAGGGGACGGACTCCTCGGCCTTCGCGCAGACACCGGCCAGCCGTTTCACCGCGTCCGCCATCCGTTCCGGCCGCACCGGTTTGAGCAGGTAATCGACGGCCTGCACCTCGAAGGCGTGCGCGGCGTGCTCGGTATGCGCGGTCACGAAAACCACCTTGGGCGCGTCCTCCAGCCGCCCCAGCAAATCGAATCCGCTCGCGCCCGGCATCTGGATGTCCAAAAAAATCGCATCCGGCTTTTCCTCACGGATGATTTCCGCCGCCGTCGCGACCCGCCCGGCCTCGCCCACCACGGTAACCTCCGGATGCGCGGCCAGAAGGTGCCGGATGCCCTGCCGGGCCAGCCGCTCGTCATCCACCAAGACTACGCGGAGCATGGTTCGCCCTCCAGTTCCAGCTTCGCGCAGACCATCCCATCCGCCTCGCTCAGGCTCAGGCGGTGACGGTCCGGATAGTGCAGATCCAGCCTCCGCTGCAGAATTTCCAAACCCACCCCGCTGCTCGCCGGCGGCTTGGAGGCCAGTGTGCCGGTGTTGCGCACTTCGATGGTGAGAGCGCCGTTGTGCGAATCTGCGCTCAGGATGACATGCCACGGCGGTTCGCAGGCCTGATAGCTGTGCTTGACCGCGTTCTCCACCAGCGGCAGCAAAATGAAACACGGAACTTCGCGCTGGCGGGCTTCTTCATCGGTGGTGATTTCCACCAGCAGTTCCTCCGCAAAACGCGCCTGCTCAATGCGCAGATAAGCCATCATGGCCCCGATCTCCTCCGCCAGCGGAACCATCGTGTCGTGGCGGTGATCGAGCGAATACCGCAGATAATCCGCCAGTTCCCGCACCATGGACGAGGCGGCGGGCGAGTCGGCCTGCACCACGCTGGCAATGCCGTTGAGTGCGTTGAACAAAAAATGTGGATCGAGCTGGCTGCGCAAGAGCTGCAACTCCATGCGCTGCGCATCGGCCTGCGCTTGCAGCGCACGCTGTACATTGGCCTCGGCCGCCTGCTCCGCCCTGATCCAGAAATAGAGCAGACTCCACGTCATATACACGAGCCAGAAAAACATCATGCGCAGCAGCCACAAATCGAGCGGACTCAGGGCCAGAGTCTGCCATCCGGTGAAGGAGATCATGACATGCGCGGCGACTGACTGGATCACGGTGGCCAGCAGACTCAGCACAATGATCCACGCCGCCGTGGTGATGCCGAACCCCGAGTTTTCCTCCAGCTTGCGGTAACCCAGGACCAGCAATCCGGTGAAGATCACACACACCGCCAAATGAAAAAGCGAGATTCCCACCGCCGACTGCACATCGAGATGCAGCAGCGCGCGGCAAAAAAACAAAACCGCGAAAATGCCCCACATGATGACATTCACCTGCAGCAGGGAAAGTTTGCGCCAGTTCGGCCAATGCATCCCTCATGTTGCGATGCGCCGCCCGCGCGGTCAACCTGTTGTCAGATCCGTCCAACGACTTTCCCGCCCGCTTCGCCGACTTTGACAGGAAGTTCGAAAAAATCCGTGCACCATGCATCCCATGCACGCGTTCACCCACCACATCCGAGTCGTTTCCCTGCTCCTTCTCTCCGCCGCCGTGGTCTTCGGTCATGGTTCGATGGCCGATCCCATGAGCCGCTCCTACGAGGTTTTCCTGGAAAATCCCGAACGACCCACCACCGACGCCGGCCGCGCCGCCGTGGCCGTCGCCGGCACCCAGGCCTTTTACGACTGGCACGAGGTGAACCGCCAGTTGCCCAATCACGACTACCGCACGCAAATTCCCGACGGACAGCTCCCGGGCGCGGGCCGGGCGAAATATGCCGGCCTCAATCTCGCGCGCACCGACTGGCCCGCCACCCGCGTGCAGGCCGGACCGTATCGGTGCGT
This sequence comes from Terrimicrobiaceae bacterium, assembly GCA_049317925.1. Taxonomy (GTDB): domain Bacteria; phylum Verrucomicrobiota; class Verrucomicrobiia; order Chthoniobacterales; family Terrimicrobiaceae; genus CAMASH01. The sequence continues at coordinate 1,312 of JBMOHI010000068.1, read as the reverse complement.
CTTTGCCGCCGCCACGCCGCACGATCCGAGTTACTTTGAAGCCTATATCACCAAGCCGGGCTATGATCCCCGTCAGCCCTTGAAATGGAGTGACCTCGAGCCGCTGCCCGGTGGCGAGAATGTTCGCCTCGTCGGACGAAACTATCTCTTCGACGTCAATTTTCCCCAGCGCACCGGCCGGCACATTCTTTACGTCATCTGGCAGCGCATTGATCCCGTCGGCGAGGTGTTCTTCTCCACCAGTGATATTGATTTCGGCGGGGTCGATTACGGCACCGCTTCGCCCACGCCGAGGTCGGCGCCCGCCATTCCAGGTGATCCCTCCAGCTCTCCGACCCCAACGCCCGCTCCCGGAGCATCACCCACGCCGACTCCCGCTCCGACTCCGGCCCCCACGCCAAGCGGAACACCCGTTCCCGGCGCGGGCAACACCACGTATGAAAACGCCCTCGTGCGCGTCACCTTTAAGGTCACGAATGACTGGATCAGCGGCTACCAGGCCGAAGTGACCATTGAGAACAAAACCTCCGGCCTGCTGCGCGATTGGTGCCTCGCTTTCCGCTATCCGCATGAACCCGTCAGCCCATGGAATGCCCGCCTCGTCACAAAATCCGGCGACCGGTATCTCTTCGACGCCCAGCCTTATATCTGGAACAAGGATCTTCCGGCCAAGGGCAAGGTTTCCTTTGGCTACACCGGCGCGCCCGGGCGCATCTCGACTGCGCCAACCGAGTTTCTCTTCCAATACGGCGCAGCCTGCACCATGCCGGGAGCACCAACGCCGACGCCTACACCGGCGCCCACCGCGACGCCCACCCCAACCCCTGTGGCGACACCCACACCTGTTCCCACTCCCGCACCAACGCCGACCCCGGTGCCCACACCCGTCCCGACTCCAACGCCCACACCTACGCCTGCGCCGACTCCGGCCCCCACGCCTGTTCCCGGCTCGCCCAACACCACCGTGGACCTCGGCAACGTCACCGTCACCTTCAAGGTGAGCAGCGACTGGAACAGCGGCTTCGAGGCTCTCGTCACCATCGAGAATAAAACCGCCGCCATCATCAAGGATTGGAAACTCCTCTTCGATCTCGACCGCGCCGTGGACTCCATCTGGAGCGCCCGCGTCGTCTCGAAGTCCGGCAACCGTTTCACCTTCGATGCCCAAACCTCCACGTGGAACAAGGACATCCCCGCCCGCGGAAAAGTCTCCTTCGGCTTCATCGGTCGCGCCGGAGCCTTGAAATCGCCTCCGAAAAACTTCGCCTTCCAGCCCGCTGGAGGCGGAACCACCCCCACGCCGACTCCGATA
>JBMOHI010000067.1:0-8783 GCA_049317925.1 Terrimicrobiaceae bacterium | reverse complement strand
TGCGGAGGCTGCCAGGGCGAGGGATTCACTTGCTTGCCGGTGGTCAGACCAAGCTGTCCGGCGGTGACGATTTTGTCGCCGGCCTTCACGCCGTCGGTGATCACGGTGAAGTCCCCCTGACGCTGCCCGGGCGTGACCTGACGCTGGGCCACGGTGTTGTCCGCATTGACCACGAAAATATAGGGCCCCTTTTGTCCGATCATCACACAGGCCGAGGGAATCACGATGGCCTGACTCAGCGTGGCCAGGATCAGCCGCACATTGACGAACAAGCCCGGCCAGAGCGCGGCATCGGCATTGGGAAACGTCGCCTGCAATTGCAGGGTTCCCGTATCGCTGGAGATGTTATTGTTGAGAAAGGTCAGTTTGCCGGGAATTTTCTTGTCGGGCGCGCCGGGAATCGTGACTTCGACCGCCAGTTCTCCGTTGCTGAAATACTGCCGCACGCGATCGAAGTCGTTTTCCGAAATGGTGAAGTTCACATAGATCGGCTGGATGGTCTGGATGTTGATGAATTTCGTGCTGTTGGCCGTGACGAGGTTGCCCGCATCCACCTGGTAAAGGCCGGCCTTGCCATCGACCGGCGAGTTGATCGTGCAATAGCCCAGATTGATCTGGGCGCTGGCCAGATCGCCCTCGGCCGTGAGCACATCGCCCTGGGCAGAAAGTGCGTCGGCCTCGGCGTTCTGCAAATCCGCCAGGTCAATGGTCTTGGTTTTGTAAAGTTCCTGCTGACGCTGCAGCGTCACCTGCGCATTGGCCAATTTGGCCTTGGCTGAATCCAGATTGCCCTGGGCCTCCTGCAGGGCGGCCTGATAAGGAGCGGGATCGATTTCCGCGATGAGGTCGCCAGCCTTGACCATCGCGCCCTGCGCCACGCCGAATTTGAGCAAGGTTCCCGTCACTTGCGCCTGCAAGGTCACATCGGCCACGGTCTCGCAATTGCCAAAGGTCTCGATGGTGAAAGGCACATCCTCGGCTTGCGCAGTGGCAAACGTCACCGGAGGCGGCGGCGGAACTGCGGCGGGAGGTTTTCCGCAGGAAACAAAGGCCCCCAAACCGAGAACGACAACGACGGCACGTTTCATCTGCTCCGGTTGGTAAAGGCGGCGGCGTCCGCTGTCAATCGCGCGTCCGGGTTGACGCCTATGATAGACAAGAAGACGGACCTGATGAAAAAAACCATCCCAGCCTTGGCGGTCGGCCGACCATGAGAATCTTCAGCGCCGCCCTCATTCTTGTGCTGATCCTGAGCGGGGCCGGGTATCTGATCACCCTGCTCGTGCGCAATGCGGGCGTGGAAAGCGGATTGCGCGATGGCCGGATTGTCCCCCACACCGCGCAGAAGCTCACGAAGCAGCAGTATATCGCTTATCTGAAACGGTCGGGACGCTGGGATGATTTGGAATTGCAGCGGCGGATCAAAGCGGTCGAGCAGATGGATCATTGGTTTTGACCGGCGCCGCCGCGTGCCCATGAAGTCCATTCTTCCCGTCGTCATTGGTTTGGCCTTGCTGTGCGGTTGTTCCGCTATTTCCGATTCCAGAAGGCCCCACGGCCCGTTCCATCCCGGAGGCGAGATCTACCAACCTCAGGAATTCGTGGCGGAAAAACCCGAGCCGACCGAACCGCCCTTCGGCACCTACTTTGAGGATGCGATAGAACCGCCGGCCAAAATGACCGACCCGTATTGGATCCGCGGGTATTGGGCCTGGAAGAATGACGATTGGGAGTGGATCAACGGACGCTGGGTCGAGCGGCCGCGGCCCGGCCTGATTTGGATCAACCCGCAGACCTACACCGCCGGCCGCCTCTATTGGCGATCCGGCTACTGGCAGTAGGCCTGGAGGGACACGCTTGGTCACTTCCCAAATTAAGAGCACTGACAAAGCAGTGCCCTCCATTCGTAGCTACTTTGCCGCCGCCGGAGTTTCCTCCTTCTTCTTCCCGACGAAAAACTTCTCCACGAGATAGAAGGTGACGGGAATCAAGAAGATGGAAATGAAGGTGCAGGCCAGCATGCCGCCGATGACCGTCGTTCCGAGCACGCGCCGCGAGACCGCGCCGGAACCAGAAGCCATCGCGAGCGGCAGGGTGCCGAGAATGAAGGCGAAGGCGGTCATAAGAATCGGCCGCAAACGCAGCCGCGCTCCGGCCAGGGTGGCCTCAATGAGCGGCTTGCCTTTTTCGTATTCGTCCCGCGCAAACTCCACGATGAGAATGGCATTCTTCGCGGCCAGACCGATGAGCATGACCAGGCCGATCTGGGCGTAGAGGTTATTCTGCATATCCCGGATGAGGAGTCCGGCAAACGCGCCGAAGACCGCGATCGGTGTGCTCAAGAGCACGCTGAAGGGCAGCGACCAGCTTTCATATTGCGCGGCCAGGATGAGGAAAACGAACAGGAGCGAGAGCCCGAAGATGGCCGACGCGGGCACGCCTTTTGCGGCCAGCCATTCCTGATACGACATGCCGAAGTAATCGTAGCCCATGCCGGGCGGCATTTCTTTGAACACTTCCTCCAGCGCCCTCATGGCCTGCGCCGTGCTGTAGCCCGGTGCCACCCCGGCGTTGATCTGCGAGCAGCGGAACATGTTGTAGCGCATGGTAAATTCCGGCCCGTAGGTTTTTTCCGTCGTAATGAAGGACGACACTGGGACGGAGTCCCCGTCCTTATTCGTCACATAAAAAACACCCAGATTATCGATGTCCGTGCGGTATTCGCCCTCAGCCTGGACATAAACCTGCCATTGCAGGCCGAAGCGGTTGAAATAATTCACGAAGTAGCCACCGAGGAACGTTTGCAGCGTCTCGTAAGCATCACTGAGATTCACACCCTGAATCATGGCCTGGGCCTGATCGACCTTGAGATTGATCTGCGGAACATCCCACAACGCGGTGGTGAAGAGTCCGGTCAGTTCGGGCCGTTTGGCCGCCGCGTCCATAAAGGCTTTCGTGTTGGTCGCGATAAACTCCACATCGCCGCCGGTGCGGTCTTCCAGAATGAAGGTCACCCCGCCCGCCGTGCCGATGCCGGGAATGGCCGGCGGCGGAAACGCGAACGCCGCGGTCGGTTTGGTCAGGCCATGCAACTCCATGTTGATCCGCTTCATGATCGCGTCCACCTGGAGCTCCGGCGTTTTGCGTTCGTCCCAGGGTTTCAGCGTGATGAAGAAGAACCCGTTATAAGTCGCCTGCACGCTGCTGAGCAGATTGAACCCCACCACCGTCGTGACGTATTCCACCCCCGGCGTTTTGCGCAGGATGTCTTCGATCTGGCTGCAGGCCAGGTCGGTTTGTTGCAGCGAGGACGCACGCGGAAGCTGGACCGCACCGAACACATAGCCCTGATCCTCCTCGGGGATGAAACCGGAGGGAAGCTTCGAGCCGATGCCGAGACCAAGCAACGACAGGAAAAGGAGAAACACCAAACTGATAACCAGTTTCCGGATGGCCGCGCCGCAGATGCCGACATAGCCGTCGGTGGCTTTGCCGAAGACCTTGTTAAACCAGCCGAAAAACTTTGCCAGCGGACCGTGAGACTCGACCTTCGGACGCAGCAGCAGCGCGCCCAGAGCGGGACTGAGCGTCAGCGCGTTGAAGGCCGAGATGACGACTGACACCGCCATGGTGACGGCAAACTGTTGATACATCTGTCCGGTGATGCCGGGGATGAAGATGGTCGGCACGAAGACCGCCACCAGAATCAGCGCGACCGCCACCACCACGCCCGAGACCTGCGACATGGCCTTGACCGCGGCATCCTTCGGCGACATGCCCTCCTCGATGTGGCTTTCGATGGCTTCGACCACCACGATGGCATCGTCCACCACCAGACCAATGGCGAGGACGAGACCGAAGAGCGAAAGCGTGTTGATGGAAAATCCGAGAATCGGAAACAATGCAAACGTGCCGATAAGGGAAACCGGAACAGCGATGAGCGGGATCAACGTGGCCCGCCAGCCTTGCAGGAAAATAAAGACTACCAGGATGACGAGGACCATGGCCTCGAAGAGCGTCTTGACGATTTCCTTCACCCCCTCGGTCACGGCCAGCGTGGTGTCGAGCGCGACGGTGTATTTCAGATCCTGAGGAAAGTTCTGGCTCAGGGTTTCGAAAAGCGCCCGGGCTTCATTCATCGTGGCCACGGCATTCGAGCCCGGCTGTTGGTAGATACAAACGATGGCGGCGTTCTGTCCCTGGAAGCGTCCGCGCAAATTGTAAACCTGCGCACCAAGATCCACCCGCGCCACATCGCGAACCCGCACGATGGAGCCATCGGAGTTGGCCCGGATGACAATATCCTCAAACTGCTTGGTCGTGGTGAGGCGCCCGGTGGTGTTGACGGTAAAGGTGAAAATTTGTCCGTCCGGCACGGGTTCGCCGCCGATCTGGCCGGCCGGATTCACATTGTTCTGCGCTTCGATGGCATTGATCACCTCGGGCACGGTGATGTTCAACGTGGCCAGCCGGTCCGGCTGCACCCAGACGCGCATGGCATACTGGCCGGCCCCGAAAATGCTGACCGAGCCGATGCCGTCCACGCGAGTCATCGGGTCGTTGATGTTGATGTAGGCGTAGTTGGCGAGGAAAGTCGGGTCGTACGAGCCGTTGGGCGAATAGAGAACAAAGACGCCCAGCGGTGAGGCGAAGGCCTGATCCACCGTCACGCCGAAGTTGCGGACAGCGCTGGGAAGCTGCGGGGAAGCCTGGGTTTGCCGCATCTGGGCCAGAATCTGATCCGTCGTCGGATTCGTATTGATGCCCGAGATGATGTTGAGGGTCATCATGCCGTTGTTGGCATTGATGGAATACATGTACTCCATGCCCTCGACGCCGCTCATCTGCTGCTCAATCGGGGTGGCGACCGATTGTTCGACCGTGAGCGCGTCGGCGCCCACGTAGGTCGTGGAAACCTGGATCTGCGGAGGAACGATATTCGGGAACTGCGCCACCGGCAGTCCCGCCATCGAAACCAGGCCCACGATGACCGTGATGATGGCGATGACCATCGCCACGATGGGCCGCCGGATGAAGAAATTCGACATGCGCGGGTTCTAGGCGGCGGGGGATGGTTTCGGTGTCGGCGAGGCCGCGGGTTTTGCGGCCGGAGCGGGTGGCTGCCACGGCGACGGATTCACTTTCATGCCCGGCCGGACTTTTTCCACTCCGCCGACGACCACCTTGTCGCCGACTTTCACATTTCCCGTGATCACCTGCATCGGACCCTGAACCGGACCCAGTTTCACCGGAACCGGATTGGCGACATTGTCCGGGCCCACCACCGCGACCAGATATCCTCCCTGCAATTCCACCGTGGCCGCCTGCGGAACGACGAGGGCACCCTTGAGTTCCGCCACCGGGGCGGTGACGCGGGCGAAAAGTCCGGGGCGCAGCTTATTGTCATCGTTGGGGAAAAGAGCCGTGATCTGGATGGATCCGGTGGCGACGTTGATCTGGCGATTGACAAAATCAAAGCGACCTTTGCTCGGATAGATCGTGCCGTCGGCCAGCTTGAGTTGCAGCTTTCCCTCGCCATTGTCCACCGTACCGGCCTGCAATTGACTGAGAATATCAAAGGCCTGCAAATACTCCTGTTCCGTAATGGAGAAGACCACCTTGATCGGATTGACCTGCGACATTTGCGTCAGCACCGACGCCGTGCCACCGGGTCCGACCAGATCGCCGATCTGCGCCTTGGCCACACCGGCGATGCCGTCGAAGGGCGCTGTGATCGTGCAATAGTCGAGATTGATCTGCGCGGTCTGCACCGCCGCCTGCAACGCCGCCGCCCCGGCAATGGCCGCCTGCGCGTCCTGATAAAAGGTGTCGTATTGTTGCTGGCTGATGACCTTCGTTTTGTAGAGCTGAACCTGGCGGTCGAGGGTGATCTGGGACAGTTGGGCCGTCGCCAGCGCCTGACCGTAATTCGCCTGAGCCTGGGCCAGCGCCGCTTGAAACGGCCGGGGATCGATCGTGAAAAGAACGTCCCCTTTTTTCACGGAAGACCCTTCCTTGTAATTCTGCGTGAGCAAATACCCGGTGATCTGGGCCCGGATGTCGGCATTCTGATAGCCATCGAGCAAACCGACCCAGGTGTTCATTTCGGAGACATCCTGCTGAAGCACCGGAGTGACCGTGACATTCAACGGCGGAGCAGGGGCGGCTTCCGGTTTTTTGCCGCAAGCGGTCAGTCCGACAAGAACAAGGCCGCAGCCAACGGCGAGTGCGCGATTCATTCCCACGGTTGGTAGTAGGAGGCACCGCAGATGTCAATCGCGCCGGGCGCGGTTCCAATTCTTACACCTGAACTTGAACCGAAACTCTAAAAATCTGCGGAGTGTATGTTCAGGTTCAAGTTTAGGTGTAGGGAGGAAAGCACTACCGATCAATTCGTCCGGGACGATCCGGCCCGGAGTCCGTCCCGCTCGCGCAAGCCGCCATCTCCCACAGCACCACGAACCAAACAATCGCGCAGGGCACGGCCCGCAGCGAATAGGCGACGAAGATTTGTTTCACCGCGTCGGGGTAAAGATCCGAGGATACCAATGAGGACAGGAAGATAACCGCCAGCAGCAAAGGCAGGCGCCAGCGAAGCGACAGCCCGGATCCGGCCACGAACCAGACCGCCACGCCCGCCTGGAGAATAATATACGTGGGGTTTTCGGCTCCGGGACTAAAAAGCACCACAAACATCATGGCCGCCGCGAGGGCGAGGAACTGGAAGCGGCGGACGTTCCAGGCCCGGAAATTCAGCCACGGCAACAGCAGCAAAATCAGCCCAATCCCGGTGACCGGAAGTAAATATTCTTTGGGCAGGTTTGCGGCCCGTTGGAGAAATCCCGGCAACGACTGACCCTGAAAACTCCCGCTGCCGCCCTGGGAAACCGCCTGACTCTTCATCTGCAGGGCGGCAATCCAACCGGCATAACTTTTAAGGACAAAATCGAAGGAGGAAAATACCGCTGGCAGCACCACCAGCAGGCCCAGCACCAAAACAAGCGCCAGCCCGGCGCGAAATCGCTTCTGCGCAAAGGCCAGAAAAAGCGCGCCGATTCCCGCGTAGAGTTTGGTCAGCACACCAGCCGAGATGCACAACGCGGCCAGACCATACCGCCCGCGCAGCGCGGAACTGAAAGCGAGAAGAATCAGGGCCGCCGTGAACGCATTGGTTTGAAAATGCTGTTGATTGTTGAAAAAGGGAATCAGGCAAATCAGGAGGATCAGATTTTTTGCCGGGACAGCGAGGGGGAGAAGTTGAACGGCCAGCAGGAAAAGCAGAGTGGATGCCGCCAAAAACAACAAGGCGCTGAAAGCGGGAGGCAACAGCGCAAACGGACCCATCAAAGCCGCAAAGAGCGGCCCGTAGAGAAAATAATCAAAGTAAAGCCCCGGATGCGCCGCATACAGATCGTTCCCTCGAAGCAAATTAGGGAACGAGTGGTAAAAGATGAAGAAGTTGTTCGCGTGGTTTGGGAACTTCCAATACGGCGGCAGAATTCCCATCACCACCCACAGAATGGGAATGACACTGGCGGAGGAGATTACCGCCAGAAATGTCGTGGCGGCCCTGCGTGCTGCCACTGTGCCTTGTGTGAAGTTTCTCATTTTCTGAAAAGTTGCAGGCGAGAGCCCCTCCGCCTTCACCAAAAGGACTACGACGGGTCGCGGTTAATTGGAATGGTTACTGTGCCTTCACGTTGGAGTTCACGCTTTAGCGTGTGCTTTCGGCGGCAGCCAAAAGGCTGAACTCCAACGACGGATTAAGACAATCCACCCCTGCCGAATTTTGGTGCGCTAAACAAATTTGCCAGGATTCAGCAAGCCGTGCGGGTCCAGAGCCTGCTTGATCGTGCGGTGCAGGGCGCGGTTTTCGGTGGAGAGGGCAATCTTCCACCACGGCATCTTGGCCAGGCCGATGCCATGTTCGCCCGTGATGGCACCTCCCCAGGCGACAATTTGGGCAAAGAGTTCATCCAAGGCGGCCTCCGCCCGCGGCCGGATGCCGGGCGCGTCGTAATCGCCGACCATGATATTGACGTGGATATTGCCGTCGCCCGCATGGCCGAAGCAGGCAATGGGGAAGCCGCTGCGTTTTTGCAAACCCTGCGCAAACTCCATCAGTTCGACCAGCTTTCCGCGCGGGACGACGATGTCCTCGTTGAGTTTTTTCAAGCCGGTGGCCTTGAGAGATTCCGAAAAAGCCCGCCGCAGGTCCCACAATTTTTCGCAGGCCGCATCGGTGGTGGCGGTTTCCACGGCGGTGGCTTTTTGAACGTGCAAGAGCGCAGCCAGGGCGCGGATTTCGCTGCGGACGCTGGCGGGCTGGCCGTCGAGTTCGATGAGGAGATGGGCGTGTCCGGGCGGGAATTTCGCCCCGGGCTTGAATTCCCGCGCGGCGTCGAGCGTGAACCGGTCAGCCACCTCCAAGGCGGCGGGCAGAAATCCCGCGGCGAAGACAGCGCGAATTGCCTTGGTCGCATCACGCATGGTGCGAAAGCCGGCCGACAAGGCCGCCCGCGCCGGAGGCAGCGGAAGAAGGCGCAAGGTGGCTTCCGTCACCACGCCGAGCAAACCCTCGGAGCCGGTGAAGAGTCCGACCAGGTCGAATCCGGTTTTGTTTTTGTGCGTGCGACCGCCGCAGCGGACGGTATCGCCATTGGCCAGCACGACTTCAAGGCCGAGAACGTAGTGACGGGTGACCCCGTACTTGAGACAGCGCGGACCGCCGGCATTGGTGGCGATGTTGCCGCCAATGCTGCAGTTTTTCAGGCTGGCGGGGT
>JBMOHI010000066.1:0-8806 GCA_049317925.1 Terrimicrobiaceae bacterium | reverse complement strand
AGGGAGTCGCAAAACAAAGGCCAGGCTTCCGTCATGATCTTCGACACCCAGAGCAACCAAGTCGTGGGCAACAATGTGTACGACTTGAAGGCCGCCCCGAAGGTCGGACAGACGACGAAGTTCGACACCTACACCGCCGAATACGTCGGAGCGGGATCCTGATCGACCGGAGTTTTTACTCCGCGGACTGAAAGATCAGTTCGCGCTCGGGTCCGGTAACTTCGCGCCAAACGCCCGGGGAAAAATCCTCCGGTAAATCGAATCCGCCGATGCGCCGACGGATCAGCCGCAGCGTCGGCAATCCAACCGCAGCCGTCATTCGTCGCACCTGACGGTTGCGTCCCTCCCGTAGTTCCACGGCGAGCCAGGCAGTGGGAATCGTTTTGCGAAACCGGACCGGCGGATCACGGGGCGGCTCGTCATCATCGATCCGCCAGACCCGCGCCGGCAGCGTCGGGCGACCCTGAATGATCACCCCTTCGTTCAAGCGGCGAAGGGCGTCGTCACTCGGGACGCCTTCGACCTGCATATGATACCGCCGCCAGTGCCGTTCCTTCGGATCGAGCAGCCGCGCATTCAGCCCCGGTTCATTGGACAAAAGCAACATACCCTCGGAATCCAGATCCAACCGTCCTAGCGGATAGACCTGCGGCGGAAAGCCGAAATCCGCCAGCGTCCGCTGACCCGGCACATCCGGCGTAAATTGAGAGAGAACTCCGTAGGGTTTGTTGAAGACGAGAAGCATAGGGCGAAGTGATGCCGGACCTTGCATCCCCAGAATTCGGAACCGGCTATTCCAGGACGATCCCCACCGGACAATGATCGCTGCCCATCACATGCGGCCAAATAAAGGCATCTTTCAGACGCGGCCGCAGGGACGGCGAGATGCAGAAATAGTCAATCCGCCACCCCACATTCTTCGCCCGCGCCCCGCCCATGTAACTCCACCACGAATAGTGTCCTCCGCCCTTCTCCAACTCGCGGAATGTGTCGAGGAATCCCGCCCCGATCAGGGAATCGAAGCCGGCCCGCTCCTCCGGGGTAAATCCGGCATTCTTCCCGTTCGCCTTCGGTCGCGCCAGATCGATTTCCTTGTGCGCCACGTTCAGGTCGCCGCAAAAGACCACCGGCTTGGTTTTTTCCAGATCCTTCAGGAACCTCAAAAACTCCGGCCCCCACGCCTTCGTGCGATAGTCGAGCCGCAGCAACTCCCGTCCCGAATTCGGCACATACACATTCACCAGAAAAAAATCCGCAAACTCCGCCGTGATCACCCGACCCTCACGGTCATGTTCATCGCGTCCGATCCCGTGCCGGACGTCCAGCGGTTTCGTCTTCGTCAGGATGGCCGTGCCCGAATATCCCGGCCGCTCCGCGGAATTCCAAAACGCATGGTATCCCTCGAAAGTCGAACCCACCTGTTCCTCCCGCGCCTTGGTCTCTTGCAGGCAGATCACATCCGCCTTGGCCCCGGCCACGAAATCGTAAAACCCCTTGCCCAGCACGGAACGGATACCGTTCACGTTCCACGAAACGAGCTTCATTTCGCCCAGGAAAACTCGGCCCGCACCGCGTGATGATCCGAGGCCGGCGTCGGAATCACCTGACTCCCCTTTAGGCGCAACGCGTCGTTGAAAAAGATATGATCCAGCACGAACGGCATCCGGCGCCAGGTGATCTCCTTGTCCTGCACCGGACGGAAACCCGCCGCCGCAAACTGCTCGATCACGGTTTCCTCCGGCGCCGAGTTAAAATCCCCGCCCAGCAGCACCGCTCCGTCGTGTTTGCGCAACTCCGCTTCCACGAGATCCCGCTGCGCCCGATGTTCGTTACTCGACGAATTGATCATGAAAAAAGCCTGCAAATGCGTGTTCAGCAACCGGACCTTCCGTCCCGCGATCTCGGTCTCCGCCGTGATGAGAAGCCGTTGCGAGGGCGCCCGTGTCGTTCCGCCGAACTCAAACGTCACGTCCGGCGGCGGCAGGTCTACCCGCTGGAAATCCCGCAACGGCGTCTTGCTGAAGATGGCCAGCCCCAACCCGAAGGGAATTTCCTGCGGATTCGGCTGCGGATAGCCAAACACCGTGTCGTAACCCTCCAGTCTATCTTTCAGCCAAAGAAAATGTGGAGGCGGCTCGACCTGCAGCCCGCCCTCGTAGCCGCGCTCGACCTCCTGCAGGAAAATCACATCCGCATTCTGCTCGCGCAGGAATTTGAGGGTCGCGCCGAGGCTCACCTCCGGATCATCAGGGTTGGATTCATCCCACCCCTGGCCGTTTTGCATATTGAAAGTCAGCGCGCTAAACATCATCTCGGCCGCGCCTTGCCAACGCGGAAGCCAAGTCTGTATAACCGTGATCCGGAATCAAGAAAAACACTCACATGCACAAACTCGTTCTCATCCGTCACGGCGAAAGCGCCTGGAATAAAGAAAACCGTTTCACCGGCTGGACCGATGTGGATCTCACCGACAAAGGCCGTGAAGAAGCCCGTGCCGCTGGACGTCTCCTCAAAGCCGAAGGCTTCACCTTCGACCTCGCCTACGTCTCCGTCCTTCGCCGCGCCCTCAACACCCTCCACTTCGCTCTCGACGAAATGGACGAACTCTGGATTCCGGTGGAGAAATCCTGGCGCCTGAACGAACGCCACTACGGATCGCTCCAAGGCCTCAACAAATCCGAGACCGCGGCCAAATACGGCGACGATCAGGTTCTCATCTGGCGCCGCGCCTACGACATCGCCCCGCCTCCGCTGGAAAAAAGCGACGAACGCTATCCCGGCCACGACCCCCGTTACAAAACTCTCCCCGAGGCCGACCTTCCTCTCACCGAATGTCTAAAGGATACCGTGGCCCGCTTTTTGCCCTACTGGCACGAGACCATCGCCCCCGCCGTCGCGGCCGGCAAACGGGTCATCATTGCGGCCCACGGCAACAGCCTCCGCGCCCTGGTCAAATACCTCGACCACGTCTCCGACGCCGACATCATCAACCTCAACATCCCGACCGGTGTCCCGTTGGTTTACGAGTTGGACGACGAATTGAAACCCATCCGCCACTACTACCTCGGCGACCAAAGCGCTATCGAAGCCGCCATGCAGGCCGTCGCCAACCAAGGCAAATCGAAGTAAAGAGGAGGGACGCGTGCCCTCGCGTCCGTGACTTCGTCGGAGAATCTCGCGCAAAGGTCGCAAAGCACGCGAAGAACAAGGAAGATCCCGCTTCCCCTTTGCGTCCTTAGCGTCCTTTGCGCGAACCCAATGCTTTCAGCTTGCCCACGCTGAATTTGGAATCACGGCAGCGCCACGTCCGACGCCGCCAGCACCGGTACGCGGTTGTTGCCGAAGCGGGCCAACTCCTCCGGAGTGGCCTCGCGGGTCACGACTTTGAGCAGACGGTAATCTTTTCCGTCAGGCTGGGGTTCCAACAGGGCTTCGATGGCTTGGCCGGCGGGAATGTCGTCCCAGGTGAATACGCCGGTGGATTTGTTTTTTTCCGCGAAGCGGGTGGCATCGAGGATGGCTTCGCTCGCGCCCTGGCGTTTCCACCAGCCGCGGCTTTCGTGGCGGGCGCATCCGGCAAAAACGGCCTGATCGAAAACCTCGCCCGTGGCCTTCACCCGCACGGTAGCGCGCTGTCCGGGACGGACATCACGGCCGTTTTGGGAAAACGCATTGCACATTCTGTAGCGATAGGACGGAATTTGTCCGGAGAAAAGGGTGAAGAACGATCCATAGCGGACATCGGGAACGATGTCCCTCCAGTTTCGATGCTTCCTCCTAAGCCTCGGCCGTTTCGTCCTCGTCATCGACGTCACTGACCACCGGCGCGATGGCCTGGAGGATCTCGCCGTCGCGCATGTTGATGAGAATGACGCCCTGGGCGTTGCGGCCGGTCTCGCGGATGCCGCCCACCTTGGTGCGAACGAGTTTGCCCTTGTTCGTGATGAGCATCAGTTCATCCGTGCTCCGCACTGTGAGAGCCCCGGCGACGCCGCCGGTTTTCTCGTTGGTCTTCATCGTGATGATGCCTTTGCCGCCGCGGGCCTGGAGGCGGTATTCCTCGAAGCTGGTGCGTTTGCCGAGGCCGTTTTCGCCCGCCACCAGCAGCATGGCTTCGGGATCAACCAGGGCGACACCGACGATGAAGTCGCCCTTGTCGGGACGGATGCCCCAGACGCCGACGGTGTTGCGGCCCTGATCGCGTAGTTCTTCCTCGTTGAAGCGGATGCTCATGCCTTCGTGGGTGATAAGGACGATCTCGTTCTGGCCGGTGGTCAGTTTGCAATCAATGAGGCGGTCGCCCTCCTCGATCTGTATGGCAATGATGCCGCCTTTGCGGATGTTCTTGAAATCGTTGAGGTTCGATTTCTTCACGATGCCGCTGCGGGTGGCGAAGACGACGTGGAGATTTTCGTTCCAGGTTTCCTCATCGGTTTTCTGGCCCTGGATGCGGATGGTTGCGGCGATTTTCTCCTCGGGGCGGAGTTCCAGGAAGTTGGCGATGGACCTACCCTTGCTGGCGCGGGAGCCCTCGGGAATTTCAAAAACGCGTTCGACGTAGCAGCGTCCGCTCTGGGTGATGAAGAGCAGGTAATCGTGCGTCGTGGCCGTGAACAGGAGTTCGACGAAATCGCTGTCCTCTTCCTTCTCGGCCTCGCGGGCCGTCATACCAATCACCCCCTTGCCACCACGCTTCTGGGCGCGGTAGGCACTGACGAGGGTGCGTTTGATGAAGCCGTTGTGGGTCAGTGTGACGATAACGCCTTCGTTGGCGATGAGGTCCTCGATGGCCATCTCGCCTTCGGCCGGAACGATCTGGGTGCGGCGTTCGGTGGCGTACTTTTTCTGCAGTTCGCGCAGTTCGTCGGTAATGATTTTGAGAACGCGCTTTTCCTTGGCCAGGATATCCAGGAGGTCTTTGATGGTTTCGACTAAGGCGTCGTATTCGGCCTTGATACTGTCACGCTCGAGGCCGGTGAGCTGGTAGAGCCGGAGGTCGAGGATGTGGCCGACCTGCTTCTCGGTGAATTTGTAATCACCGTTGGCGGCGAGCCGGGCCTCGGACCGGATGAGGATGCCGATTTTCTCCACCGCTTTGCGGGTCCAAGAAAGAGCCAGAAGTTTGGCCTTGGCGTCATCGCGGTCATTGGAATCGCGAATGATCTTGATGAAGTCGTCAAGGTTGGCCAGGGCGATGAGGTAGCCTTCGAGTTTCTCGGCCTCGACTTCGGCTTCGTTGAGGAGGAAGCGGGTGCGGCGGAGGATCACCTCGCGGCGATGCTCGATGTAGCTGGTGATGGCGTCCTTGAGCGAAAGCAGCTTGGGCCGGCCGTGGTCGATGGCCAACATGTTGACGCTGAAGGAGGATTCCAGCGCGGTGTGCTTGAAAAGATTATTGATGATGACCTTGGGATTGCCATCGCGCTTGAGGTCGATCACAACGCGGGTGTCCTCGGCGCTTTCATCGCGCACGTCGCTGATGCCGGTGAGGACCTTCTCATTGGTCAGGTCGGCGATGCGTTTGACCAGATCGGCCCGATTCACGTTGTAGGGAATCTCGGTGATGATGATCTGTTCGCGTCCGCCCTTCACCTCGGCCACGCCGACACGGCCGCGCACGCGCACCTGGCCGCGGCCGGTTTCGAAATATTGTTTGATGCCCGCGGTGCCCTGAAGGATGCAGCCGGTGGGGAAGTCCGGACCCTTCACGTAGGCCATGAGTCCCTCAATGGTGATATCGGGGTCGGCGATCTGCGCGCAAATGCCATCAATGCATTCGCCAAGGTTGTGCGGCGGGATGTTGGTGGCCATACCGACGGCAATGCCGGTGCCGCCATTGATGAGAAGATTCGGGAAGGCTGCGGGAAAAACAGTCGGTTCCTCGCGGGTCTCGTCGTAGTTGGGAATGAAATCGACCGTGCCCTTGTCCATGTCGGTCATGAGAGCGGCTCCGAGGTGCTGCAGGCGGGCCTCGGTGTATCGCATGGAGGCGGGCGGATCGCCTTCCACGCTGCCGAAGTTTCCTTGTCCATCGACCAGCATCTCGCGCATGGCCCAGGGCTGGGCCATGTGAACGAGGGTGGGATAAATCGCCTGGTCGCCGTGCGGATGGTAGTTGCCCATCGTTTCTCCCACGATCTTGGCGCACTTGAGGTGCTTGCGGTTCGGCTGCACGCCGAGTTCGTTCATGGCGTAGAGGATGCGGCGCTGGGAGGGCTTGAGTCCGTCACGCGCATCGGGCAGCGCACGGGAAATGATGACCGACATCGAGTAGTCGAGGAAGGACTTCGACATCTCCTCGGCCACGTTCACTTTTTCGACTTTTTCGTTTTGATTATACATGCTGCAAAATAATTAAGGGCTGTTCAGCCGGGCTCGAATCTCAGGCCGGCTCCTCGACGGGGAAAACCGGGATCTGCAAATGGCGGGCCGCCTCGCGCATTCGGCGATCGGTCGAACAGAGGGGAAAATCCTGACTCAAATCGCAGGCGGCCGTATGAATTGCGTCGAGCGTGCGAAGCGGCACGTGCGGGTGGCAGGTTTGCAATACGTGGGAAGCCTTGCGCAGCGTTGTCCCATCCAGAGGCTCAAGGGTGATCTCCTTCGCATTCACGCGATTGACAAAGACCTGCCAGGCGGCCTGGCGTTTGGCGGGCGTAAGAATCCCCGCCCGTTCCTTGGCCAGGAGCGCCGACGCGACCTCCGTCCAGGCCAGTTCCGACGTTGAGAGATATTGCCTCTGCAACTGGGCCTGAAAAAAATCGCTGTCGCGCTCAGGCACGAGCAATTTGATAATGATGCAGGAATCCAGATACATCACCAACCCCGCCCGTCGCGATCTTCGCGGATGATTTCTTCAGCCGTCGGCCCGCCGGACCAGGCCGGCATGGAAGCAAGGTGCTCCCTCGTTCCCGAGAAAGGTTTCCGCTGAGACCTCGTGTCCCACGGCGACAGCCGCGCCTTAGGCTTGCCGTCGCTGGTGATTACCACCTCGCGACCGGCCGCAACCAGATCGAGCAAGCCCGAAAGATGCGCCTTGGCCGCCCGCACGCTGATCACTTCACCCACACCCGACATGGTGGCGACCTCCCGCACTACTGAGCTGGAGGCAGTTTCTCCATCGGTGGTTCTGAGAGTAGGCTTTTCTTTCATAGCCTTAGTGTAGTTACGTGTAGTCACAACGCAAGAGTTCTTTAAACGTCCAGCCGCGCGTTGAGCGCATTATCCTCAATGAATACGCGACGCGGTTCGACAATGTCGCCCATGAGGATGGTAAACATACGGTCGGCCTCGACCGCGTTGTCCTCATTGAGGTCCACCTTGAGCATCTTGCGCTTGTTGGGGTTCATGGTGGTCTCGTAGAGCTGCTTGGGGTTCATCTCCCCCAGCCCCTTGAACCGTTGGATGGACAGACCGCGTTTGCCGATTTCGAAGACTTTGGCCAGAATTTCCGGAATGGCGAAAAGCGGATGTGTGACGGCTTTGTCGCCCTCTCCTTCAATCAGTTCGAAAATCGGCGCGTCGCTGTCAGCGTAGTGCTCGATTTTGAGCCCCTTCTTGGCCAGTTCGTCGATGAGCTTTTGGGCGGATGTGGATTCGTGCAGTTCGATCAGCTTGGCCCGGCGGCGCGCGCCGGGATCGGCTTTTTCTTTTTTCGCAGCGGGCTTCTCGACGGCCTCGCCTTCGGTTTCCGGGGCGGGATCATCGTAGAGATTGAGATCGCGGTTTTCCTCGTGGAAGGCCCGCACCTCCGCTTCGCCAGGGAAATACGTGGCCCACTCGGTGTTGCCCTCGCGCACCTTGACCATGAAGGTCGGCAGCAATCCGGACTTGGGATTGCGTTCGCTGAGGTACGTCTCGAAGTCTCCGCCGTGGCGGCGGATGGCGTCGCTGAATTTGGCCAGGCGCTCAAGCAACTCGAGCATGTCCTTGAGCTGGGCGGCGGTGAAGACCTTGCCGTCGGCGAGGTTTTTCAACTTCACTTCCTCCGCGCCGATGTTGATGAGGATCTTGTTGAGCTGCGCGTCGTCATCCACGTATTCCTCGCGCTTCTTGCGCTTGATGAGGTAGAGCGGCGGCTGGGCGATGTAGATTTTCCCCTGCTTCACCAGTTCCGGCATCTGACGGTAGAAAAACGTCAGCAGCAAGGTGCGGATATGCGATCCGTCCACGTCGGCATCCGTCATGATGATGATTCGGCCGTAGCGGAGCTTCTCGATATTGAAACTGCCTTCCTTGTCCTTCTCGCCGCTGGACGTGCCGATGCCCGTCCCGATGGCGGTGATGAGGGTCTGCACCTCGGTGTTTTGCAGGACTTTGTCGAGGCGGGCTTTCTCGACGTTGATGATTTTGCCCTTGATGGGAAGGATGGCCTGAAAACGGCGGTCGCGTCCCTGCTTGGCCGAGCCGCCGGCCGAGTCGCCCTCGACCACATAAAGTTCGGTCAGGGCCGGGTCGCGTTCAGAACAATCGGCCAGCTTGCCGGGCAGGCCGCCGCCGGTGAGGGCGCCTTTGCGAACGGTCTCGCGGGCTTTGCGGGCGGCCTCGCGGGCGCGCGCGGCCATGAGGCATTTGTCCACGATCTTTTTGCCGACCGAGGGATTCTGCTCAAAATGGAGCATGAGCCCTTCGTAACTGATGGATCCGACAATGCTGTCCACCTCGGGCGAGATGAGTTTGACCTTGGTCTGGGACTCAAATCGCGGATCGGGATGCTTCACGCTCACCACGGCGGCGAGACCTTCCAGCACATCGTTGCCGGTGATGGGCACGTCCTTCTCCTTCAACAGGGAATTGTTTTTTGCGT